>JAEYZS010000175.1 GCA_023427925.1 Pseudomonadota bacterium
CCTACACCAGCTCCGCAACCGATCTGTCAGCCAGATCCAGCGAAGGACTGTAAGCCATTTAAAGAAGGTAAAAAAGAAGTTGTTTACTGTAAAGATCCTAGAGAAACATCTACGGACATTAGAAAATATGTATTATCTCGTGACAACTATATAGCTCTTGCAAACAGAGTATGTAATGCAACAACAACTACACAGACACCAGTAGCACAACCAGTTTATCAGCCAGCACCGGTGACAACTGTAACTGCAACTCAGCCCCAAGTTGTAGCACCTGTTGAGCAAAAAACTTGTGAAGTTGTCGCTAACCAAGTAAGAGACTGTCGCTTGAAGAGAGCTGACAGATCATCTGTTGCACGTGGTACAACTCGCAGAAATCTTATCGGAGCTGATTTCAGAACAGATCACAGAGGTGAATCTTACTTCGATAAGGAAGTAAAAAGAAACAATATCGTATGTAAAGATCCCGATGCCAATAGAAGTAACAAAAACTACAGTTTGAGTTACGATCAATACGTACGTTTACTAGCAGAGAGAACTTGTGGAAGTAATAAAACTGCGACAACTTCTACAGGAACTTCTTCGGCGGCAACCGGTGTAGCTTCAGCTAATCCGGTTGAGACAGCTCCGCTTGAGTCTTCTACTACGATAGAAGCCACTCCAGTAAAAAGCAGCGTAGATTTAGCTCAGTGTATGAATATCGAAGAAATTAATAAGCATATTCTTGATCAAAGCAATGAACTCAGCTCGGCTTCTATGTATTACAACGTTCAACTGTTAGATCAAAACCGTAGCGCACAATTTGTGGCTGCATGGAAAGAGTTTGCTAAAAAGAAATTAGCTGAATACAACTTGTCTATATACTCTCGTTATTCTCAATTGAGCGCAATTGGTTCAAATGTTAAACAAAGAGGAACTCAATTCCAGTTTGTTCCTGACTTTGGTACAATCGAATCTTGTGAAGCTGGTAGAAATATGTCTGTGAGATTTGATAACATCGTTGGTGTTCAGTCTAAAATCTATACTCAGAATGGTTTTGACAAGGCCAGCGGCGAGTACGAATTGACAGAAACAACATATGGAACTTTCCAACATGGAAACGAAACTGGTAAATACATCATGGCTCGTTATATCGGTGTTGGTAAAAAGTTAGGTGAAAAAGAAATTCAAGCTAAAGTCATCAAAGATATGGAAACTGCAGGTTACACTATCATTGATGCGAATAAACTCTAAAAGATTTCATCGCGAACTGATATTAAAAATCCTCTTCTTGGGTTTAAACAGTTCGCTTTGAGTTTCCAAGAAAATCAAAGATCTCACTCCAAACCAACTATAACACTCCCCATTTACGATTAAAGACGGAAAGGGGAGTGACTTAATTTCATCGATCTTCTTTTCAAACGGATAAGGTTCTGTTGAGAACAAGAGAAGAGTCGTATCAGAATTATAATCTTTTAAATCAATCTCAGGATATTTCTCATCAAAATCTATCAGGTATTTTTCGATTCCAAGCTTTGTGAGCACAGACGAAATAAATGTATTTTTATTTACAGTCATCCAAGGATTCTTCCAGATGATATAAATGATCTTTTGGATTTTTCGTTCAGGGTGTCTCACCCATTTTACAAGGCCGGGGAGTTTGTTGAGATCTTTAACTGCAAATAGCGGGGATTGCTCAATGGCTTGCCATCTTCCTGCGAGATTAAATAGTTGTTGATTGTTGAGTTTTGCGCTCATCTCTAAGAGTGACTTTGAAACGTCTTTTATACCTTGGACGTGAGTCGTAATGATTGGACAAGGACACTCATCATACATTTCCTTAGTGTTTTCTTCTTTGTCCATTAAAACATAGTCGGGCTCTAAAGACTGAATCTTATCCCAGTTGGCTTCCTTGGTCG
The DNA here is from genome assembly GCA_023427925.1 of Pseudomonadota bacterium. GTDB lineage: Bacteria > Bdellovibrionota > Bdellovibrionia > Bdellovibrionales > JAEYZS01 > JAEYZS01. The sequence goes on from JAEYZS010000175.1 coordinate 1,896, forward strand.
CACCAACAACAGGAATATGCTCAACTTCTTCTGCGGGGTGAATGCAAAACCGAGTTCTGCCCACAACATTAACTCCACACTGAAGAAGTGTTTCAGTCCAAGAAGGAACTAATGATACGACAGTAATATTTTTGTTCACGGCATTTTAATCGCGTTTTTTTGATTTTAACTGAGGAACACCTTTTGTGCCTGAATGGCCTCTCCAATTATAGTCGGGGTTCTGGCGAAATCGGTTCTTCCAATCTTCCCATTTTTTTTCCGGGTGATTATGAACGATTCGACCATCTTCAGTAAATATGACTTTAGGTTTTTTCCCAAATATAAATGATAAAAGACCCATTAAATCTCCTTTAGGTGTGACAAGGAAGCGACAATACAAAACTATCTGCAATAGGCATTAAAATCAACCAGTCTTATCTTAAGCCCATCTAATGCGTAACATAATATAACTTATCAGTGAAATGAATAAAGCCCCTGAGGATGCCCATTTCTAAGAGTTTTTATTCGGTTTCTTGAGATCTTCAATGTCCGTAATGGGCTGTGCAATCGTAAAGACTTCTTTTGTTTTTTCAGCAATAACCCCATATTTTGGAAACAACATAAAACCATCTGCTGGCGATTGATAATCCTCTTTACCTTTTTTGCCTAAGATCTCGTTTTTGCTTATCTTCGAAAAGTTCAAATAACCTGGATTAAGTAGTATTCTTTCTTCAAACCAATATACTGTTTCTTTTACTTTAAATGTATTTGTTAGCTCTTTTGTTGGCTTTACATCAGGAAGCGTAAAGAATTTGTCTAAGAATTTTACTCCGAATTCTGTTTGATGATCATGGAAACCTACGACGCCGAGTTCGATGGTTGCGTTTACGGTATTGTTTTTGTAGCAAAAATAATCAAGAGTTGATCCATCTTTGTGTCTTTCTGTTATTGATATAATGGCCGGGATATCCTTGTCTAAATGGCGCGCAAAAGACATTCTTTTGGGGGTATAAAAGAAAATCATAAATGGTGTCATGCAATCTTGATTTGTCTGGTGAATATCGATGCAATAAACACAGTCTTTTGCGTAATTTCCAATTCTTTGAGCTAATTTTTCTTCTAATAATTCTTTGGATGGAGATAAAAAAGAACGATTTAAATCTCTTTCAATAAAACGAACCCCTTTTTGAGCTGCTTCGATGTTGCCTAGACAAAAGAACATTGAGTGAGGGATCTTGCGTCTTTCCTTTAAAATTTGTTTTGCGAATTGATTTAGTACTCTTATTCCCCCGACTTCATTTCCATGAATAAGAGCGGATAGAAATAATTCGTATTTCTTTGTTACTTTTGGTGCTGTAGTAAATGGAGCTGGAAACTCCTCAGAACTTACGATGAAGGCGTACTCATCTTTTATCGTAACAAAGTAACCATGCTTTTTAAATTCAGATGGGAGTTGTTTAAACTCTGCAATTTCCTGGTTAACTCTTATCATTTCTCACTTCTAGCTTAAAATTTCCATAGTTGAAAGCCGAAAGACTTCGCTTTTGCGGCATCTTTATCTGATATCTCATAAACGTTGGCTTGTCCTGTCGGAGCTCCACAAACTTGGATTCTCATCATCCCATCATGTTTTTTGCTCATCGAAATAATTTGAATGCCGTGAAGCTGTCTGCTCATGGCATCAAGAGATATCTCTTGGCCTTCTCCACACTGTTTGGTTCCGTCATATTTGTATACAAGAATGTTTTTAGATGAGCTTTTATCTTGGATACTGGCCGGAACTCCTTCCATATTTACATCTCGGCAAGGTTTAGAAGAACATGCTCCAAGTAAGGATATAGACAATATTAAAACAACGTATTTCATGCAACCCTTTCCAACTATCCCAATTCGACAAATCTATTATAAGGACTTTCGTTCCCATGGCCATTGAGACGAAGGTCTTTTCCATTTTAAGTTTATGGAGTAGATATTTCCGTAGTTCGACATAACATAAATGTTCTCTAAAACTTCATTTACGGCAATTGGTGCAGACACTCCCCAGCCCGTTGAGTATTGAGTAATGAATTTTCCATCAATAGCAGAGAGAACTTCCACAGCACCCTCAGAAGTTCCAAATATAACCATGTCTTTTAGAATTGCAGGTTTGGATCCTACACCGTGTTTAACTGTGTGCGACCAAATCTCTTTGCCAGTTTGCTTATCTAGTGCCAGTACCTTTCGAGAAGATGTAGCGTAATAAATACGATTCTTATCAATTGTTACTGCAGAAGAACTTCCCTCTTCAGATTTCCAATTGATATCGCCGTTTGATTTTTTGATCGAAAACAATATCCCAGAATACGTTGAAACAAAAATATTATCTCCGCTAATTACAGGAGTTGCTCCAATATCTTTAAAGCGATCTTGTGGGGTCGCAAGATTGCGCTCCCACTTTAAAAATCCTTTTGATTTATCAAAAGAGGCAAAAGTTCCATCACTGAATCCGACATAGAGGAATGAACCATCAATTACAGGGCTTGAAGCTGCTCTGACATTGATGTTGGCGTTATCTCTCTGAGTGTAGGACCAGTTCATTTTGCCATTACTTAGATCCAAAGAATAAAGCGTACCACTCCCCGCTAAGAAATACACCGACGCTCCATCAATAACCGGTGCAGATAGGCTCTCAGCTTGGATTGGAAAGGTCCAAACGATTTGGCCATTTGATGCTTTTACAGCATAAAACTGTCCGTCGTTACCACTAAAATAGAGTATCCCTTTGTGATGAGCAGCGCCTGTACCAACACCGTTTTTAATTTGTTTTCTCCAAAGAAACTTTCCTGTCTTTTCATCCAGAGCTACGATTCCGTCGGCCACGTTTCCTTGGTAGATTTTTCCATCAGTCAAAAGAGGCTGCATAGAGTTGATCAGCTTAGGACCGAGGTATTCGGACCTTAATGTGGATCGCACCCAATTGACTTTTGTATCGAGAAAAAATGCTTGTTGTTGAGCTGTCGTAGAACAAGATGTAATTACTAATCCAAAAATTAACACTATAAAAAGTTGTCTGTAAATCATACTGCCTACTTTGGTTAACGTGCGATTATAAAACTTTTAAATACTTCTGGGCTTGTTGACCTTGGCTAGAGTCAGAAAACTCAGTCGCTAACTTTTGGAAAGATTGTTTAGCTTTGTCGACTTGTCCTAGCGTTTCTTCGCATAAAGCTTGTCTTAAAAGTATCTCAGGTTTCAGTTCTGCTGTTTTAGATTTGAAAACCGTTTCCAATACAGGGATAGCTTTATCGCACTGGTTGTTTTGTTCATAGAGATTAGAAAGTTTTAGTGCTAAAATTGAATCAGCAAGATGACCTGAATAGTTAGAGAATCCTTTTTCAAGTGCTGAAATTGCCTTCTGTGTATCTTTTTTGGAAAGAAGAATTTCTGCGCTTAAAAGTGAGGCCTGCTTGGCTGCCGTGGACTTTGGAAACTCTTCGATGACAGAGTTTAATTTGTCTTCAATTTGAGTTGTATCTACACTTGGTGATGTTTCTTTTTTGTTGTCTTGAGCAAACGCCTTTGCTCCCTGATTTGCTGCATAGAGTTTTTCAGCTTCAAATAATGCAGATTGCGCTTTTTCTTCATATTGATTTTTGTAAGCGTCATAAGTAGCGTAACCACCGAAGGCTGCTAAAACCAAAACCAGGAAACCAATCAAAGCGGTTTTATTTTTGTTGATTTGTTCTACGGCTGTATCAATCAATGAGGTTTGTTGAATGTCTTTCACTTGTGCAAATCCTTGTTATATATTGAAGATTCTCTATAGACAAAGTTAGGACTTTGGAGACTCAATATCAAATAAAATGTAGTTGATTGTTTCTCTTAATAATGCATAGTATAAACTCATTGGATGGGAAAATGACAGATTCTAAAGACGAAAAAATAAGACTCAATAAAGCCATGGCTCAAAAAGGATTATGTTCTCGCCGTGAAGCAGATGAATATATCGCAAAAGGACTTGTGCGAGTAGATGGACAAATCATTCGCGAGCTTGGAGTCAAAGTCTATTCTCACCAAAAAATCGAATTGGTCGAAAAAGCTCAGCGCCAACAGTCTGAAAAGGTCACCATTGTTCTTAATAAGCCAGTAGGATATGTCTCTGGACAACCCGAGGATGATCACAAACCCGCTGTAGTTTTAATCACTAAAGAAAATCAGCACGAAGGTGAAAGTAGTTTAAGGCGGGAGCATTTTGACGGACTTGCCCCTGCTGGAAGACTAGATATCGATTCCCGAGGGTTACTTGTATTTACTCAAAATGGAACTGTTGCAAAACAACTCATTGGAGAAGACTCGGAAATAGAAAAGGAATATTTGGTTCGCGTCAGAGGGAACGTGACACCTGAAATCATCGAGAAGCTTCAGTATGGATTGAGTCTTGACGGAAAGCCTCTTAAGAGAGCGAAAATAAGGCAGACTCGAGATGACTTTCTTGTGTTTGTTCTAACAGAGGGAAAAAAGAGACAGGTTCGAAGAATGTGCGAGCTAGTAGGTTTAGAAGTGTTAAGTCTCTTGAGATTAAGAATTGGGAATGTGGAACTGGGAGATCTCCCTGAAGGAAAATGGAGATTCTTAAATCCCGATGAGAAGTTTTAAGATTTAAATTATGTAAAAGTATATATGGAGAAAGACATGTCGGATACTACAAAAAAACGTGCATTAATTATAGGTGTTGCAAATGAAAGAAGCTTGGCCTGGGCCATTGCTCAGTCTCTGCATGCACAAGGTTTTGAACTCGCCTTTACGTACGTAAATGAAAAAATGGAATCTCGAGTGCGACCATTAGCAGAGAGCTTAAACTCCCCTTTTATATATCAATGTGATGTTTCTTCGGACAAAGAAATAGAATCGCTATTTTCAGAGCTTTCCAAAAAGTGGGGATCTCTGGATGCTTTGGTGCATTCTGTGGCCTTTGCTAACAAAGAAGATCTCGAAGGTCGTTTTATGGATACATCCAGAGAAGGCTTTAAGCTCGCAATGGATATTAGTGCATACTCCTTGGTCGCGTGCGCGAAATACGCTCATCCTTTGATGAAAAATAACGGTGGTTCAATCATTACTCTTTCTTATTTGGGCGCTCAAAGAGTTGTCCCAAACTATAATGTCATGGGTGTGGCGAAGGCTGCTCTTGAAGCTAGCGTAAGATACTTGGCTTACGATCTTGGACCTGAAAAAATCAGAGTGAATGCAATTTCCGCAGGTCCGGTAAAGACTTTAGCAGCAGCTGGAATTCGTGATTTTAGAAGCATGTTGAAATCGGCAGAAGAAAAGGTTCCGCTCAAAGAGAATATTACTCAAGAAAGCGTCGGTGATCTGGGAGCATTTCTTTGTGGAGATCATAGTAAGTTTATCACTGGCGAAACAATTTATGTCGATAGTGGATATCACATAACGACCTAAGAACTTAGTTCGTTAATTCTTTGATTCTAGTAAAGACATCTTGGAGGCGATATTTTTCTTGGACGCGTTTCCGAGCTTTTTGAGCCTTTTCTTCATAGACTTTGAGATTGTTTACAACTTCAGTAATTCCTTCTTCAATAGCTTTTGAGGATTTAGGTTCGATTAAGAGGCCGTATGTACCTTGATCAAGGATTTCAACTGGTCCACCTGTATTGGTAGAAATACAAATTTTTTCGCATGCCATTGCTTCAACCAAAACGATTCCAAAAGTTTCTTTATATGAAGGCATTATAAATATATCGAGCGCCTTCATGATTTTTTGAACTTCGTTAGAAAAGCCTCGAACCTGAACATGTGAACTTAGATTATGAGAAAGGATTTCGTTTAGAATCTTTTTTTGTAGAGGTTCTTCTCCGTAAGTATCAGCACCTACCAGGACATATTTAACCTGAGGGAGCGAGTTTTTAAGGTTTTTAATAGCTTCGATAAATTCAAGCTGACCTTTTTGTCGATCGAATCGGCCCACAAGTCCCACGAGGATTTCATTGTCCTCTACTCCTAACGACTTTCGCATCTGCACTCGCTCTGGATCATCTTTAGCAGTTGGAACGAACTTTGAGCTATCAACACCATTAGGAATAACAACATACTTCTCTACTGGTACTGGAAGTGTTTGAACTAGAGCTTCCTTTTGGATGTTAGTGAGAGTGATCATCTGATCGAGCTTTCCATAAACCATTTTATGGAAAAAGCCTTTCTTTGGATAATCTACAAACATTTGAGTAAAGCCGATCACCTTAATATGCGGGAACTTCTTTTTAATCCAGTAAGTCAGCCAAAGGTCTTTTAACCTATGGACAAAGATAACTTCGATATTTTTTTCTTTAACGAATTTACTAAGCAGTCGGATATTTTTTAGAGAAAAGTAATCCTTACCGCTCAGAGTAAAACTTTTGAGATCAAATTCTTTGAGCTTTCTTTGAACAAAGGTGTTCGGTCTACAAACACAATAGGACTCGTATCCGTCTTTATCAAATGAATCCGTGAGTCGAACAGCGTAAAGCTCAAGGCCGCCTTCTGATTTCGATAAGCAAACATGCAATACGTTCTTCTTTTGTTGACTCACGAATATGTACTCTCCACTAAAATTTATTGGAGAATTTGTCTGATTGTTTCTTTTGTGTCAACAGGGACATCTTTTTGGATGTACTCTTGTAAGATTTCTTTGATCGCAAAAGAAGGTGCTGCATAAGACAGCTCTTGCCAAATTTCTTCTGAGTTTGCGGTAAGCATTTGTTGCAAGTATGCAGAGCTTTGAACTTTAGAATGCTTTGGAATTCTCCCTGTCCAAATAATACCAAGGATATCACCTGTGTTTCGATCAACCATTGCAGAGCCAGAATCTCCGTGTGAAATGTCACAGCCGTTAGCAAATGACCACACTTTATAATCAGCAGGATTTTTATCATCAGGATCAGCTAGGTATCGTACATCGTCACCTTGAGAGAAAACAATGCAGTCGCTATCTTGGTTTGCAACCAATCTTTGGCCGTTGTTATTTGCATATCCGTGACCGATTGTGAGCAATTCTTGTCCAGCATAGATCTCAGAATTAAATGCCATGTTCTGTCCGAGGTCTTCTAATTCAGCTTCGTCAGCTTCTGAAACGTCAATTGTTGCTAGAGCAAAGTCCACATCCGACCATGAACCAATAAACTCTTTACATTTGAAAGTCTTTTTTAACATGGTGAAGTTTGCAGAACTTCCGCGACATCCAGATGCATCTTCGATAACATGGTAGTTTGAAGCTATAACGTGTTTGCCATTGAATTTCCCGAGATAGAAAGCAGTACCGCTTCCGCTAAAGTTTCCAAACCTTGCAGTTCTTCGAGCTGCTTTTTGAAAAACTTGGCTTTCGTTTTGTAATGAATCGAGCGTTACGATTTTTTTACCCCACTCATCGCCAATTTGATACTCGACATTTTCGATTCCTTCAAAGCCGAATGCTCTTATTGTTTCAATTGGTTTACGGAATATTGCTGGGATTTTGCTTAAATCCCGATCAGCTTGCGCTGGTGTTTGAAGGCACAAGAATGCGATTAAAAACGTGAAAATTGTTTTCATTTGGATCCCCCCTTTAGAGATGTGTGCAAGAATGTAAAAACAACATTCATTTTGCAACCATAAAGACAATTCTCCTTTAACAAGGAGCGCCATTCGCAGTTGGATCTTGATACATTGCTTAAAATTTATTAATCAAAACCCTTCCCTTTAAAGTCTTTCTGATGACTTAAAGAGCGTTAACAATCTCTAATCTGAGAGGAAGTTTATGAAAAGTTTGGTAACTAAGAAGTTGCAAGGTAAAGAGTTTTTCGGCCACCCAGCTGGTCTTTTCGTTTTATTCTTTACTGAAATGTGGGAGCGTTTTTCTTACTATGGGATGAGAGCCCTACTCGTCCTTTATATGACAAAGTATCTATTATTCGAACCAGAAAGAGCTAAGACTGTTCTTGGTTATGCTGCACTTGAGGGAGTGTTGATTTCTGTATTTGGTGAATTGAATATTCAACAAATGAGTTCTCAGATTTATGGTTTATATACTGGTTTCGTCTATTTTACGCCATTTTTTGGTGGTATCTTAGCGGACAAGGTTTTAGGTCAGTATCGCACAGTATATTTGGGTGGTATCTTAATGGCCATAGGTCACTTCTTAATGGCCATTGAATCTATGTTCCTCTTTGCACTATTGTTTATCATTCTAGGTAATGGTGCCTTTAAACCTAACATTTCAACTCAAGTGGGTAACCTCTATCCAGACAATGATCCAAGACGTGATAGAGCGTTTTCGATCTTTTATATGGGTATTAACTTAGGTGCATTCTTCTCTCCTCTTGTTTGTGGAACATTGGGTGAAAAAGTTGGATGGCATTGGGGCTTTGGAGCTGCAGGTGTTGGTATGATCATCGGTCTTATCACTTACTGGTTAGGTAGCGACCTTGTACCAAGAGATGTAATGAAAAAAGATGAAAACGTCGAAAAAAGACCACTTACAAAATCGGAGTGGAACAGTGTTTGGGCACTTGCAGTGCTATGTTTCCTAAATATTGTCTTCTGGGCGATTTTCGAACAGCAAGGTAATACGCTACAGCTTTGGGCGACAGATAGAACGGATTGGAATTTCTTTGGTATAGAAATACCATCTACATGGTTCCAGTCATTCAATCCGATGTTTATCTTTCTGTTTGTACCTCTCATTAATATGTTGTGGTCATCACAACAAAGAAAAGGCTCAGAGCCTTCTTCAGTTGTGAAAATGGGTATTGGTTGCTTCCTTTGTGGCGCAGCTTATATCGTGATGATCGCAGCGGCTCTTGTTGTTCCTGCAGACCAAAGAGGAAGCGTTTTCTGGTTAATGGCTACGACATGGGTATTCACAATGGGTGAAATTTATCTATCACCAATTGGTCTATCACTTGTGACTAAGGTTGCTCCTAAGCCAATCGTTTCAACTATGATGGGTCTCTGGTTTATGTCGAGCTTCTTTGGGAACTATATGACTGGTTTCTTAGGAATGTTCTATACTAAAATGAGCAATAATAACTTCTTCTTGATGTTGACTCTCTTAGGTTGCGTCACGGGCTTAATTTTCTTTGTACTCAAAAAGCCACTTTCAAGAGCTATCGGAAGAGAAGTTTAATAAATCATTTATGCTTAAATTGTACTCAAGGGTTGAAATCAGCTCTTGAGTACTGCATGATTTAAGGATGAGTTCAGATCCGATTCACAAACTCAGTCTTGTGCTAAAAACTCCGTATCAGGTTCAGAAGTATATCAGAGCCTTCCCCTACAATAAGGGAAATACACTTTATTCTGCTGAAATAACTGCAATCAAAAAGACTGCGCATTGTTTTGAAGCATCCTTGTTTGCAGCGGCAGTTTTAGAAAGACACGGTTACCCGCCCCTAGTGATGAGTTTAGAAAGTCGTGATGATCTTGATCACGTTGTATATATTTTTAGGGAGAGAGGAAAGTGGGGAGCAATTGGGCAATCTCGCGAAGAAGGATTGCGTGGTAGGAAGCCTGTTTTTAGTTCATTAGAAGCGCTGGCTTTGAGTTACTATGAACCTTACGTTGATGATACAGGCGAGGTCTGGGCTTATCAAATCGCTCATCTAGATGATACGGAAACCGACTGGAGATTTAGTCGAAGAAACGTATGGAAGGCAGAAAAGTATTTAATTGATCTACCGCATGTTACAATTCGTCAAAGTGAAAGAAGATATAAGAGATTAAAAGAGTTGTACTTACAAAGAGGTCCTATGCCTCGGTTACCGTTTTGGTGGTAGATGCTATGATCGAATTAGTTTTTTATACTTAATATGTCGAATTGGTGAGAATAAAAAATTAACGACCTTTACTGGCGTTATACAAGCGAGAGCATCTCCATTACAATACTCTGGATTCGTAGCGGTAAAAAACTTAGCTAGATCGTCCGAAATTAATTTTTCTTGTGAGAGTAATCTTTGTCCATCAAGGACGCGGCTTTTTGGGTTTTTTGCAATGCCATTTGTGAGTTCTATATTATAGAGTTCTTTTGCGGCTAAGCGCGCCCACTCGAGGTCCCTTCCTAATAATTCATGGCCAGGTCTTGGCAACACATCCGGATGATTTCGATGAAGGACTTTGTAAGACTTGTAGTTTCCGCACAACGAAAATAACCAAATGGGTTCAAATGGATATGCTTGTGTAACTTTTAAAAATGAACCAAAAAATAATTTTTCGACTACACCATGACCCCGAATTGTTTTATCAAAAATGTATGCAGGAGATGCAAAAAGTCGTTTTTGACTCCCAAGTCTTAGAACTTTTGTGATGATGGGATTAAAGCCAATAACTTCAAGATCCGTGTCAATGACAATGTAAATGCCTAGCCATAGAGGTAAGCGACTTTTCAAATAGTCTTTCGTTATCCCTGGAGATTCTTTGATACAAAAATCAGATATTTTTCTTAATAAGACGTCGCTAATGTCGGATTGTTTATAGTATCGAAGTTGCATAATTTCCTAGATGAATATTGATAGCGTGAAATACAAGAGACTGTAGATGTAGGCAAACGGATAATTTTACATAGATATTTACTTCCAAAACTGCTGAGGGAATTAGCAACAATGCCTAGAGGAATGTTGTCAGAATCTATAAATCTGTTTTTTCTTGGTTCTAATAGCGAACCTTTTTCTATAGCCCCTGTTATAATTCGACCTACTTTTTAAGATATGAAGACTTTAACCAAAATCAAATTGCTGATACTCTAACTGAGTATTTCTCGCGCTAATTTGTATTCTGGGAGGCTGTTATTTATTCTGATTATTTTAATTTTAGTGAGTGGAAGGACTGCGATCTGCATGTGCGCGGAGTTTCCGTGGCTGGGATCGGTACAAGTCTTTATCTTCCTGATCTTAAGGTGACCATCGATCTTGCTCAAGGTTTGCAGCCCATGATTAAGCCCAAAACTTTTTTGATTACACATGCTCATATGGATCATGCTTCCGGTATTCCTTATGTCATCTCTCAGAAAGCTTTGATCAAGGCTCCTCCTGCGACGTTTTATATGCCTGCTGTTATGGTGGAGCCTCTTCAGAATATTATGAAGGAATGGCAAAAAATTGATCAACACGAATATACTTTTGAATTATTAGGTGTAGAAGCGGGGAACAAATATTCTCTGGATAGCCATCATGACTTTAAACCTTTTAAAACATTTCATAGAGTGCCGTCGTTGGGTTACACTATTTTTGAACGTCGAAATAAACTAAAACGAGAGTATTTAGAACTTTCACAGGATGAAATCGTAGAATTCAAAGATAAAGGTGTAAAGCTTACAGAAGAAAATTCTTTACCTATATTCTCCTATACTGGTGATACGACCATGGATTTTTGGAATCATAATCCCGAGGTTTTAGAAAGTAAGGTTTTATTTATGGAGGTCACTTACTGGGACACAAAGAAGTCTATCGAAGAGGCCCGCCAGTGGGGACATATTCATCTCTTTGAAGTCATCGACAGGCTAGACGACTTTAAAGGCGAAAAGCTCGTCTTCACTCACCTTTCAAGCAGATATTCTATCGAATACGCAAGATCCGTATTGCAAAAAAATATCCCTAAAAAACACTGGGACAAGGTCGACATCTTTCCTCGAAGCTCGTTATAATGTCAGACTTGGTGATCTAGTAGAGATGAGTAACGCCAATTTGAA
>JAEYZS010000207.1 GCA_023427925.1 Pseudomonadota bacterium
GATAAGTTCCTTTACGCCTCCACCGAGAGTCCCGTCGATAGCAATAACTGGGCAATTGAGTTTTTCACTCAAGCGCTCAATGCTAATGGCAAGGTTTTCTTTTTTTATGAGGTCACTCATTGTGAGAGCGACGACAACTTCAAACCCCGCTTCAATCGCTTGTCGAACCAGATACAACTGTCTTGCAAGTTGAGTACTATCGACAACTACAATTAATTTTTTTGGTGCGTTTAGAGAATCAAAAAGCGCTTTCTTCGTAACTTCTTCGTCGGGACTTTGTGGAAAAAAGCTATACGTTCCGGGCGTGTCCATTAATGGCAATTCAACTCCATAAATTTTTAAAGTGGAGCCGACGTAATAGTCCACTGTTGAGCCCGGATAATTAACAGCTCGATATCTCGAGCCAGTGAGCCAGTTAAATAAAGTGGTCTTTCCAGAGTTTGGAGCTCCGACAATTCCTATTGGTGTGTTTTCAGCGTGATGCATAGTGCTTCCTCAGATCTTAGAGCAATGAGAGTTTGTTCAACCTGAATAACAATGGAGCCTTTAAACGGGACTTTTTGCATGACCTGGATGAGCTTGCCAGCTCGCAAACCCAATTCTGTCAGCCGTTGGAGCTTTTCGGGAATTCCATCAATTTCAACAATTTCAGCAGTGCGATTGAGCGGTAGTTCAGTTAGTTTCATTGGGCATTTATCTAATAAATGATCTTAAAAAACAAAGTCCAAGTTGCAATTGTGTCTAAATGAAAGCCAGATGAAACTAGAGGTCTATAAATTTTTTCTCATCCTTGGTAATTACAAAGGCCCTGGGCTTATCTAACCATGTTCCAAGGTTTACTGAGCGGACGGAGCGACTGCCCTCTTGGAATGAAAAGTCGTCTTCGACGTGCGTATGACCGGTAACAATCAGATCAAACGGTTCCTCTTCATAAACCTTTTTAGCATAATCCCGCGTTATTCTTTTGACCTTATTCTTATATTCCTGATTGATGCGTTCATTATAAAAACGACTTACTCGGCTCGATCTATCGCCGATGACTTCAACGATTTTTCCCGGTAACCGAGTGGCGAGAACATTTATGGGAAAACTTCTTAACGCCTTTCTTAAAAAGAGATAGGACTTGTCGTCTGCGTTCATAAGATCGCCGTGTTCCGCACGAATAACAAATCCTTCTAAGTTAAAAAAGTATTCGTCGGAATGGATAAACATACCCATCTGCTTGCCCCAAAACTCGCTAAGATGGAGATCGTGATTTCCCTCGAAATAATGAATCTCCACATTTCTATCTAAGAGCTTCTTAAACTCAGCAATAATCTTGGGAAACTTTTTAATAAAATATTTATGGGACCCAATCCAAAGATCAAAAACGTCGCCCAGTAAAACCAGGTGAGTCGTATCCTGCGGGAGATTTTGTAAAAACTCAATCAGCTTTAGGCCTTTTGCTTTGTCTTCTAATTTAATGTGTAAGTCTGAGATGAAATATGCCTTCATTAAAATTAAATACCCTTTAGAAGTTCTCTAGCGTGGTCCATACTCGTCTTAGTGATTTTTTCTCCAGAGATAAGTCTTGCGATTTCTTTTTCACGATTTTCTTTTTGAAGGAGGAGCACTTGCATCTGCGTTCCGTGTTTTTTAGAGACACTTTTCTCAATAAGGAAATGAGTGTCGCCATAAGCTGCAACTTGCGCCAGGTGAGTAACGCAAATCACCTGCTGACCTTTTGAGATACTCTTCAGTTTTTTACCGACTTTTTCTGCGGTCACACCGCTTACACCAGTATCAACTTCATCAAACAAATATGTGCGCGGGAGTTCGTTGTAGCCAACGATCTTTTTTAAAGACAAGAGAATACGGCTGAGTTCTCCGCCGGAGGCAAACTTAGCGATGCTACGCGGAGGTTCCTTTGTAGAGTTCTTAATCATAAACTCCACGTCAGAGGCTCCATTCATATTCAACCCTGTCTCACTCACATTGATAATTAGCTGAACACCCTTCATGTTGAGGTCTTTCAACTCATCATTGACGTTCTTAGAAAGAAGCTCAGCGCCCGAAATTCTTCTCTTATGAAGCTCCTTTGCTTGTGATAAAAGGGCTTTTTCGATTTCTTTTCCTTCTTTTTTGAGATCTTCAATGAGAACGTCAGAATTCTCGATAATGTTGAGCTCGTCAGTGATCTCTGTATATGCTTCGAGAATTTCTTCGACTGTAGAGCCGTACTTTTTTTGTAGCTGACGGAGCTGATTCATTCGTGTTTCAACTTCTTCAAGAGACTGAGGATCGGCATTTAATTCCTTTCCGTAAGATCTCAATTCATAGACTAAATCTTCAAGGATGGATTTAGCTTGAGAGAGTGGTTCAAAGATTCGTTTGAACTCTGGATCAATAGTAGAGAATTCAGAAGATTTCTGAATGATTTTGTGAATGCGAACTAGAACAGAATCGTCATCGCCAAAGAGCGCGTTTTCAGATTCATCTAAAAAGTTTGAAATCTTGCTCGCATTTTTGATCTTCACATAGTCAGCTTCTAGATCCGCATCTTGACCCGGCTTAAGATTCAGAGCTTCGATTTCTTCTTTCTGGTACCTTAAGAAGTCCATGCGCTGTGCTTGGGTTTTTGATTTTTCTTCGATGTCTGCAATCTGTTCGTTGAGATGGGAAAGCTTTTGGTATCCTTTGCTGAAATTTTGTCTTAGTTCAATTGCGCCAACATAATGATCTAAAAGATCTAAATGATAGGTTTTGGCCATGAGATTTTTGTTTTCATGCTGAGAAGTAAGTTCAATCAATGGAGTCTTGTGACCAGTCAGTTCGATCAAAGGAGACACGATATTTTGTAAAGTGTTGAGGGTAGACAAACTGCCATTGATGTAAACACGACTTTTTCCTTGAGCGGAAATTACACGTCTGACGACAAGAAGATCTTCTTCAAAAACGATTCCTAAACTTCTCAGTTGCTCTTGGATATCAAAGCGGCTGGAAATATCAAAAGACCCTTCTACCGTAGCGCTTTCGCAATCTGCTCGCACGGATTCGGTGTCTGCTTTTTCCCCCATTAATAGTGTAAGACTCTTTAGTAGGACAGACTTACCTGCGCCAGTTTCTCCGCTTAAAATATTAAGGCCAGAGTTAAAGCTTAAAGAAATATTTTCGATGATAGCAAAGTTATGTACTTTGAGTTCTAACAGCATATTTTAATCTCTTTGTCCGTAGTTTAATTTTTTTCTTAAAACATCAAAGTAGGTGTTATTGGCTAAGTTTAGTTTTAAGTGCGTTGATTTTGATTTTTTTATAACGATCTTGTCGTGCATATTGATGCCTTCAATCTTTTGTCCATCGACGCTAAAGAGTGCTTTCGATTCTATGGAAGTCATTTTGAGACTCAGCTCTTGGTCATCAGGTATTGTGATAGGACGATCATTTAGACTATGTGGGCAAATTGGAGTAATGACAATCGCTTTAACTTCAGGGTGAACAATGGGGCCACCAGCAGCGAGGTTGTAAGCAGTAGATCCTGTCGGAGTGCTAATGATCAGTCCATCGGCTTTAAGCTCTGTTACTAAAGAATTGTTCGAATAGATCGCAAGGCTAATGAGTCGACTGTAGGGCCCTCTCTCGATGAC
>JAEYZS010000270.1 GCA_023427925.1 Pseudomonadota bacterium
ACATAATCAAAAGCACCTTTACGAAGCCCTTCTACAGCAGATTCGACCGTAGCGTAAGCGGTCATTAAAACAATAGGAACATTAGGATGGGCTGGATGATATTGCCTTAAAACTGTTAACCCATCGACCTCTGGCATACGTAGGTCAGTAAGTACCAGCTCAACCGTAGATGCTTCTATTGAATGAGAAAGCAGGAAATCTAGAGCTTCCTTGCCATCCTTAAATGCATAAACATGATAGTTTTCAGATAGCAAATAGTCCACTAGCATTGACCTTAGTTCTGGATCATCATCAACTAATGCAATTATTCCTTTGGTGTTTTTATCTACTTTCATCATGAATTTATTAACACAGGCCTTTTTATTTAATAAGAGAAATTTCTCCAGTTGAGACATTATGTCACTAATGATATATACGGCACCTGGGCTAACATTATGGACATAAATAATTCAGAACAATATAAACGGGTCCTAAAGGAACTTACAGATCAAAAGTATGCTTTGGATAGAGCGGCAATTGTGGCCGTTACTGACGTTCAAGGCAAAATTCAGTCCGTAAATGATAAGTTTTGCGAAATTTCCGGTTATCAGCGCGACGAACTTATTGGTAAAGATCATCGAGTTATCAACTCAGGTACTCATGAAAAATCCTTTTTTCAAGACCTATGGTCGACTATATCAGGCGGTAAAATCTGGCGTGGTGAAATTTGCAATAGAAGAAAAGATCACACGTTATATTGGGTTTATACAACGATTGTGCCTTTTTTAAATGAAGAGCAAAAGCCTTACCAATTTGTAGCCATTCGGCAGGATATTACCGCAATTAAAGAGCTTCAAAAAACGATTACCGAGCAACATGCGCAAATGGTATCAGCTTCAAGGCTATCAGCTATTGGTGAAATGGCTGCGGCGATCACACACGAAATAAATAATCCTCTTGGAGTGGTTCTTGGCCGTTGCGAAATGATTACAAAAGAACTAAACGCAGGTCGTTTAAATAAAGATTTTTTATTAAGGAATATTGAGGCAATTGAAAAAACTGGTACTCGAATTGAAAAAATCGTTAATTCAATGAGGCTTCTTGCAAGACATGGTGACGAAGAAAGCTTTACGAAAGTTAACATCGACGAAATAATTAATGACACTTTAGATCTTTGCTCTCAACGATTTGAAAATAATGGAATATTGTTGACGGTTGAAGTCGCAAATAAAAAGACAGAACTATTTTGCATTCCTCACCAAATTGTTCAAATTCTGGTGAACCTCCTCAATAATGCATATGATGTGGTTATTGATGCCACAGAGAAGTGGGTAAAGATTCTTGTTAGACAAACGGGCAACTTTTTAGAGATAGAAATTTCTGACTCTGGCGCTGGCGTCTCCGATGAAAATATCAAAAAATTGTTCCAACCCTTTTTTTCTACAAAGAGAAGCCGCTATGGAACCGGGTTAGGTCTTAGCGTCTCCAAAAGTATTGCGATAAAACACAAAGGTGATTTGTCTTTAGATGAATCCGCCAAGAATACGACATTCAAACTTACACTTCCCTTAAACCAATAAAGCAGGTTTTAGTAGCATCGGTTATAGTGCGATCAATTACGAGTGCACTACAACAACAGGAACAGGAGATTCAAGAATAGTTCTTCGTGCATAGCTTCCAATAAATGCTTTGATTAATTTGTTTCTATTTTTTGTGCCCATAATGACTAAATCATAATTATTTTGAACCTCGTTAATTATTAACTTTGATAACGATTGTGGGGCCGATAGAATTTTATAAGTCGCTTTTATTCCTTTTTTAGAAAAACGCTCTACTTTATCTTTCAGTTCACCTATCGAAGTAAATTCGAGATTTTCGATTGTATCATCCAATAAAAAATAAGGGGCGCCGGCTGCTAGAGCTGCTTCTTGTTCTTGGCGCAATTGTTCCCACAAAGAATAAACCAACGTGACGTCAGCATCTAATCGACTTGCCAGTTGCATTGCAAATTCCTCAGCGCGACCAGAGGTTTCAGAAAGATCCGTGGCTACAAGGAGTTTAATTTTTTCAGGCAGTGTGTAACCGATGGCTTGAACTTCGGGGCCGATAACCATAACTGGTTTATTTGAGTTCTTGATCACATCTTCGGCCACACTACCTAAAAACAAGTTTTTTAAACCACGTCGCCCCTCAGTACCTAGTACAACCATATCTAGTTTCTTGGCCCTATCAATAAAGCTAATTATCTGACTCGCGGGAGATCCAATCGGCATGTGAGTTCTTACAGGAACTTCAAAACTATTTTTTGCTTCATTAATTCTTAAAATATTCCTTTCATGTTCCTGATTTATGCTTTTTAATGTGGATAAATCTCTAAAATTCTCAACGAACAATAGATCAACATCATCCTTAAGTCTTTTCGCAATAGTACATCCAATTTTTCGAATCAAATATGATCTCTTATTCTTTTGAAAGTCGTCACCGATGGATAGATCATCAGCAACTAATATATTTGAATTCATAACTTCTCCTTTTCTCATCTCCTATCTTTAGTAGAGTGTTTCTAAAAAGAAAAGTCCCTGAGACAACTTGTCTCGAAAACCTCTCAAACGTGATATAAAGTGTCCGCCACCTTAGACTGATCAATTTTTTTACGAAAAACTCGACATATAGCTTCATTTTGAGCCAAAATTTACCGAATAACTTCTTGTGAGAGTACTGAGATTTATACTGCTTTTTACCATACTTATCTTGTTGTATCAAAACTGTGCCGACACAATGTCGACTCAAATGGAGACGACCATTTCCGACGGCGAAATTACGCACTTTAAATCCGCGTCAGTTCAGGCAACCGATCCTGGCCTCTTTGGAGATCTATCGCATAAGTGGAATACAAGAAGCTACAAAGACTATTACGGAAGATCGGTTCTTGACCTCAAATTTAAGTCTAGCGGTGCAGCTTTTGGCGAATATCATATTTCCTATGAACCTCCAGTAGAAAAAGAATTGGCTTGGACTTCAGAAACGAATCACCCGCTAGCTGGTACAATTATCGCTATGATCGATAACGTCCCGAAAGGATCGCTCATACGTATCAGCATGTATAAATTTACAAATCAAAATTATGCAAAGGCAATTATCCGCGCTATTAGCCGTGGAGTAAAAGTTAGAATTATTTTAAGTAATAGCGGTCAAATTGCAACAGCATCTTCTGATTCCAGCCGCGCAAAGATTATCATGGATAACATTATTGCAGCTCAAAATAAATCCGGAGTTGAAGGGCATTGGTTTATTGTATGTCAAAAAGGAAGCGGAGGGGCTTGTATAAGTGATGGAAAAAATCATAACAAATATCTCCTTTTTTCCCGTATTTGCAGAAATGGTGTGAAATCAAATGGTAAATGTGCAAGATCTCCCGATTCAAATTTGAGTTACTACGAAGACATTGTTATGCAAACGTCTCTAAATTTAACCTATGATCAATTAAATTCTTACAACACTGGAACTGTTCTCATAGGAAATCGTAAGATCTATGAGACTTATTTTAAGTACTTTAATTATAAAGCTTACTATGCTCCAGTTGGTCCAAAGACAAACTTTAAGTTTTCTGTAGCACTCCCACAAACTGAGGGTACTCATTTTACTTTCCATGGTTTACCAAGATTGAAAAAAGATACCGTCGCAGATGATGCATTAATAAGTGAAATTTCTAAAGTAACTTGCAGAGTCGCTCAGTACAACGGCAAAACCTACCCGACTATAATTCGCATTTCAAATGCACACTGGACTGCTTCTTCCCGAGGTACGATGATCGTTAACAAATTGTCAGAACTTCAAAAGCAGGGCTGTGATATCAGAATACTGGGAAGTGCTTCGCTCTCTGACTATCCAAGTGCAAAATATAAACCGACCCATGATAAGATCATGCAAGCGGGTCTTAATATTAAATCCTTTATTAAGACCAAAAATTCCTACGGTGATCTACACGCCAAGTACATGGTTATAGAGGAGCCTCAACAACTTAAAAATGCAGTCACAACTGTGATGTATGGATCCATGTCCTTTACAAATCCGGCACAAACCCGAAACGACGAAACATGGATTGTCTGGAAAAATCCTAGCCAAGCTATGACAAAGTTTTATCGGTCGAGCTTTGACGCCATTTGGAATTCATTGCCAGATGTTTATCACCTAGTAAAAGGTGGTTGCGCAATTAACCAAGATAACAAGGGTTGTACTGCATCCGTACGTTGTGACTCAGGAAGTGTGCCTGTTGCAGTGAAGGTAGCTTGTAACCTGGAGACCAAAGGTTACCAAGCAGATTTAAAACCTCACCTCAATAATGCGGATTGGAACACGATGACTGTAGCTATCGAGTCTAACAATGAAAGTGCATGTTCCTTTAATGGTCAAACCATCTCAAAGGATGCTGCATCGATCAAGCCGTCAGAACGTATGACACTGTCTTGTTCAGAAGAAGAAAAAAGCGGAGGAGATTGCCGCATCCTTGCCCTTGTGAAATGTCGTGTGAAGCAATGGTGATAACACATTTGTAACGTTTTCATTGGGGGAAAACTCCTAATCCTCTACTCTGATTTGCCCCATAATCTTTTGCCAAACTCATCGAATTTGCTCTCAAGCAAGGTACGTCTATTGCAAAAATACTCACTACAAACCATAGGAGGTTTTTGTATGTTTATGCACAACAAACGATTGATGTACACTGTGCGAGTATCCGAGCCCAATCCAAAACTTGCAAGTCTTATGCTTGAACAATTTGGCGGCCCCCAAGGTGAGCTCGCTGCAGCTATGCGATATTTCACTCAAGCCGTTTCTGAAGACTGCGCCAAGCGGAAGGATATGCTCTTTGACATTGCCACCGAAGAACTGAGTCACCTTGAGGTGATTGGCAACATCCTTGTAATGCTCAATAAAGGTGTCAAAGGCAAAATGGCCGAAGGACTAGAAGAAGGAGTTCTCTTAAGTGAAATCACTCAGGGCGGAGAAAGTCATGTTGAGTCACTTCTCTATGGAGGAGGAGCCGCACTTATAAATTCAGGTGGAGTTCCGTGGACTGCAGCCTATGTTGATACCATTGGTGATCCAACTTGTGATTTGAGATCAAACATCGCTGCCGAAGCTCGTGCAAAAATCGTTTATGAAAGACTTATAAACATAACAGATGATCCAGGCATTAAAGATGCTTTAAATTTTTTGATGACAAGAGAAATTGCTCATCAAAAAGCATTCGAAAAAGCCCTCTACTCTATTAAAGAAAATTTCCCACCAGGAAAACTTCCCGGCAAACCGGAATTTGCAAGCAAATACTTCGATCTTTCACAAGGTGAAGGTAACGAGCGAGGTCCGTGGAACGAAGGCGATCAATGGGAGTACGTTACAGACATCCAAAAGATGACCCCTGTTGACGGAGGAACCGGAGAGCCGAGTGTTAAGCTTTCTCAGGATGAGCAAATGATAGCAGAGAAAGTTAAGCAGCGACTTAAGACTCAACCGGGTGATCCAGTAACCGGAGTTGATATCGCAACGAAAATGCATTAACAAATAACATGGACCGCAATGCTCGAGAAATGTCTCAAAACAGGCCGTCTAGGTTTCATTTGGCAGACTTTTATCAAGCAAATACAGTTCTAACTATTTTTTTAATACAAATTTAGCATTTTTTGTTAGAATTATTGACATGATCTCAAGGGTAGTTTGCTTAATAGTTTTGTTGTTTGTAGTTGATCTAACGGCAGCAGATTGTACTGCTGATATGTGCTCGGTGGCAGCGTCGGGTGGAGAAACTCGTGTGCTTAAACACGGCAAATGTTATGATGTCACCAACAATGGCGCTAACGATATCATGATACCTGCAAAAACTGTGAGTGAACTTGACAGTTTTATTGCAGCCACCACTACTAATGTCACAAAGACCCCTTGCGTTTCATTTGTAGCCGCAACCGACGATATTCATACTGGAAACTGGACTTCGAGTTGTTATACGAATAAGCCCCCAGGACTTCAAGTTGGGGACCTGATTTTAATTACTATATATGAATCTGATTCGTCAGCGCCTGCTCTCACCCCTCCTTCTGGGTTTACAGCCTTGGGAACTATGCACGGCCCTCAATGTTCTAGCTTCTACAGTATAACATATTACAAGATTGCAACAGCAACAGAAGTTGCAGCGACCACTCTAGCAGTTTCAAGAGATGTTGGAACATTTACTAATTGCGGAATAATGGCGTCAGCTTTTCGAGGAGTTGATACTGCGACACCTTTAGTGGACTTTACCAAGAATTCGGGTAACGGGACTACGCTTACCTTTAACTCCGTAACCACTACAAAAGCCAACAGTCTATCAATAGCTATTGGCGAGTCATGCGCAGGCGTTCCAAATACTCCGGGCAGTGGATACGTCTCACGGTACTCATCCGCAGATATGTATTCGCGCCTATCTTCTAAGGTCATCGAGAATGCCGGAGCTACAGGCAACTTTACTTCGACTGCTGGCAGTGGCGAATGGTTAGCCACTCACGTCGTATTTAACACCCCTTAACTTTTTCAAAAAACTGTCTAGAAATTGTTTACAAAAAACATAAAGTTCTATTCGATCTGTCTAACATTTTTACTGTTTTAACATGATCATTTACAGATGAATTAATTTTAACAATTTTGCATCAAAACGAGACACTATCT
>JAEYZS010000282.1 GCA_023427925.1 Pseudomonadota bacterium
ACCGATAATGGCCTTGGCCTCGTCAAGAGGGAGGGTCGTAAATGAGCTTAAATCTTTCTTTTTTACATTTAAAACCTTCTGATAGGACTCTTCAATGCGGCTTTGAGGAATTTTATTGTCGGCAATGGCCTTATTGATCGCTTCTAAACCAGCCACATGACTTTCAGGCTCATTGCAATAAAGGAGCATATCGTTTCCAGCTTGAAGTGCTCTTATCGCAATCGTGTCGACAGAATACTTATTTCTTAGAGCCTTCATGTCTAAATCATCTGTAATGATGAGGTCTTTAAATCTGAAATCGTTCCTCAGAAGATCCGTCACGAAAATTTTTGAAAGTGTTGCGGGCCATTCAGCATCTATTTTTGGAAATAAAATATGCGCAGTCATCACCATCTCGGCTCGAGCTCTGAGAGCTCTTCTAAATGGAATAAGTTCGCGACTTTTCAAAGTTTCAAGATCAGTTTCATTTTGAATTGGGAGATCGTGGTGGCTATCAAGCAAAGTATCGCCGTGACCAGGAAAATGTTTTGGGCACGGAATAATTCCTGACTTGATGTAGCCTCGAACAAGTGCCGAAGAAAGCTTTGCAACAAGCTCCGGATCTGAGCCGATTGAGCGATCACCGATTACTTCGTTTTTTGGATTTGTGAGAACATCGACAGAAGGAGCAAAATTTACGTTAATGCCTGCGGCTTTTAATTCTTGTCCCATGTTTTCAGCCATCTCAAAGGCCGTTGATGCCGAATCAAGATTGCCAACCTTCTTAAGAGGCGGCCAAATCGTAAAAGGGTCTTTAAGTCGTGCAACTCGCCCGCCTTCCATATCGATACCGACAAATAATGGAGATTTGTCGGCACGTTGCGCTTTTAGGGAATGAAGTTCAGAAGTTAAATTTAAAAGTTCTTCAAGTGTATTGATATTGCGGCCAAAGAGAACAACGCCGCCAATATTGTTTTGAGTAATAAACTTTTTTTCTTCAGGAGTTAATGACGTGTCTTTAAGACCGATAAAAAGAAGCTGTCCTGCTTTTTGAGAAATATTCACCATCTTACACCTCTACTTACGTTCCGCTGGTACCTTATTTAAACACTAGTTCTTCTTTGGATCAAGGTAGTCTCGTAAGCCATCACCAAAGAGATTGAAACCTAGGACTAAAAGCACGATGGCAAGCCCAGGAAAGACGCTCACATGAGGAGCTTCAATTAGAATTTTTCTACCGGCGTTCAATAATGCCCCCCAAGTTGGAGTGGTCGGTGGCGCGCCTAGACCTAAAAAGCTTAAAGAAGATTCGGAAATAATCGTTCCTGCCATTGCAAAGGAAGATTGCACAACAATAGGGCCAACAAGGTTTGGCCAAATATGAAGTATAACAACACGGATTGGATTTGCGCCTAAAGCTTTGGCTGACTGCACATACTCCTTGGACTTGAGATGCAAAACTTCTGCTCGGACTAGTCGAGCATAAGTTGCCCAACCCGTTGCGCACATTGCGAGGATCAAGTTATGAACGGATGGACCTAAAACAGCAACAAGTGAAATCGCAAGCAAAAATCCTGGAAACGCATAAAGCATATCTACAAATCTCATAAAATATTGATCCACTCTCCCGCCGATGTAACCGGCAAGAGATCCAATGATAAGACCAATGATAAGGCAAATTGAGACAACACTTATTGCAACATAGAAGCTAATTCTAGAACCATAAACAACTTTTGAAAATACGTCGCTACCGTCTTGATCAAGTCCAAAAATATGTTCAGCAGATGGCGGCTGATATCGATTTTCAAGAGACATTATATTCGGATCGTGCGTTGCAATCCATGGCGCAAAAATTGCGACCAATAGAATAAAGAACACGATAAAGCCGCCAACAAAAATCAAAGTGTTTCGCTTATTGAAAACTTTTTTTGAAAGCTGTTTGGTCGTCATGAGAGCCTCACTTTTGGATTAACGGCAGCATAGGCCAAATCCGTCAAGAGGTTCACGGCGACATAGATAAACGAAATAAATAAAACAGTACCTTGAACAACTGGATAATTTCTCTGTTGAATTGCTTCGTAAAAAAGAGAGCCGATTCCGGGCCAGTCAAAAATTGTCTCTGTAATTACAGTGCCTGTTAATAGAGCCCCGAATTGAAGACCTACAATAGTGATAATAGGAATAAGAGCATTTCTGAGAGCATGCTTAAAAAGAACTCTGTGCTTTGGAAGTCCCTTTGAAATTGCTGTTCGGATATAGTCTTCTTTATTCACTTCAAGCATCGAGGCGCGAGTCATCCTCATTAAGATCGCACTTAGCGATAGCCCTAAACAAACCGCTGGCAAGATCACATGAGTAATATTACCTCTTCCGCTCACAGGAAAAATATCAAGATAAATCGAGAAAATCAAAATCATCATCGGACCTGTCCAAAACGAGGGGAGCGACATTCCCAATAAACCCCCAACAAGCACAGAGTTATCCACAGGACCATACTGCTTGATGGAGGCTAAAACACCGAGAGGAATTCCAATAAGCATTGAGATGAAGACGGCGACTATTGCAAGCTCCATAGTTGCAGGAAGTCTCTCTCCAATTTCTTTTGCGACCGGCTGTCGACTATAGAGTGATTTTCCTAAATCGGCTCGAGTGAGGCCGAGCAAGAAGTTTTTGTATTGAGTGCCGAGGGGTTGATCAAGACCAAGTTCAGCTCTAAGCGCAGTCTTATCTACATTCGATGCTTGGTCACCCAACATAATATCAATAGGATCGCCGGGCACCATATGAATCAGAAAAAATGTTAACGTCGCCACTCCAAGGAGTACCGGAATTGTTAACAAAATTCTTCTGACAATATAATCAAACATTATTATTCAGCTTTCTTTGGCAGTGATTTCCCTGGCGGCACCGTCGTTCCTTTTGGAAGAGGAGAAGAGGAAGAATCTAATTGGTCAACCTTTGCCGGGGCAACTTGTGGAATTGCTGGAGACTTTGGCTTAGAAAAATGACTGTCTTTTGGAATGGTCGTAAATAAAGATTTTAAACTCTTATCTGAAGAAGGGAAGCCTTTCGTTGCCATAGCTTGAGGGGCAGCAATGAGTTGCAGACCTGAAACAGGTTGGCGCACTCTTACAACTTCTCCGATAGGAGAGATATTGCTAATTGATTTTATGTCTTTGAATCTGTTAAAGACTTTAAAAGTTTCATGGCCGTCGACAGTTTCCATTTCTTTAATATCAACGAAACCTTTCGAGGATTTTGCATCTTCTTCGGCGATCGCATTGTACTCAAAAGACACATTGCTCTTTAGGCCCGACTTGTTTTGTAGAATCATGTACACCAAAAAATAAGAGAGAAATGTGCCTTTCTTTAACTTTTCTTGAATGGTTTTTGTTTCTCCACTTTCGGTAATCTTCGCAGTCATTGATCCGCTTTTAAAGCTGGCATCAATAAATTTATTACTTTTTCCAACAAGCGTAGTGTATTGGTAAGAAATCGGTTCAAATCCATCAGAGGCAGTTGCAGTCACACTTTCGGTGACGTCGCCCCCAAGCGCATTTGTTTTCATAAATGAAGTGAACTTGAAGTTCTTCTTCTTTTCATCAAATTCATATCGCTGAACGAGATAACCCACATGTTGTTGGCCAGATAAAATCTGATACCAACCTTCTTGAAGAGTTTTAGCGTGTAAGAGATTGCAATTGATAAAGGAAGTAAGAACAAGTGCTGCGATAAATTTCATGATGAATACTCCGTTGATTGTGCTCTCATGATTTTAGGTGTCCTTAAGTCTATTGTCAAAGAAAGTAGACCAGTCTAAGGTCGAGGCTATTATTGGTCCAGAGAGTATCGATTTAATTGGGCAAATAAGTCATAATTTTAGGGATGGATTCTAGTCAACGTAGGTCAACAACAGGACTGCGATCAGAGCGTGGTCAAATCGCAATTTTTATTGCATTGATATTTCAAGTTCTGTTCGTTTTTTTTGCGATGATTGTAAACATCGGCCTAATTGTGCACGACAAAATTAATCTGCAAAACTCGGTTGATCTTGCGGCCTATTATGCAGCACAGAGACAAGCTGAAGTTCTAAACGCCATCGCACACCAAAATTATCAAATTAGACAAGCCTGGAAATTATTGGCATTTAGAATTCGAGTCCTAGGAGATCTAGGATATCGAAATCACCCGATGCAAGATCAGTTTCAAGGCGCCAATGCAGAAGTGAGAGCTTTTGGGGCTGAGCGGGTGCCGGTAATTTGTCTTAATCACGGCATGTGGGGAAGTAATCAGAACTTGTGTTATCGAGAGAGTACCAACATTCCTGATTTACCTGCGTATAACATCATCAACGTATTTAGCCCTTTTAATTATATTTTTCGTGCAGTAAACAATTCACTTAGATCGGCTGCGGATAATGATGGTCGACATACGGGACCTTTAAATTTTGGAATAGCAATTAGATGGGCAGCTGCGTACCGAGTGCAAGTCGCTGCGTCCAAAGGTGCGATTCGTGAGTATGCCAATCTCCTCTCGGTAAGTACAAATGACTTTATGGATCTCACGAATGTTTCCGTCAAAGAAGGTGCGCGAAAAACTTTAGAGAATAATCTGACTCGATCAAATTTAAAATCGATTCGTGAAAGTAGTAACTCCTTTAGAATTTTCAACTCCTTGGGATCTACGGGTTCTTATAAAGGATGGCTGAATGAAGTTCCCATTTATCCTCTGATTTTTTACGTCGATCTAATAAAAAACGCTGGCGGGTGGAGCGGCCAAAGTAAAATTATAAATGGAATTGGTGGAGTGAATCGTCCCCACTATGATGACACGCCAAAGCCTGACGAAGATGTTTATAGAAATGAACCTATGAATACTGATGATCTTTATCATTCAGTGTTTGGAGTCGAAAAAAATCCTTGGCAAATGGCTTCCGTGGGAGTCTATGCAGAGACAAGTCCTCGAAAGCCGTACTTACCATTTGGAAAACCCATCAAGCTTAAGGCTAAAGCTTTTGCAAAGCCCTTTGGCGGAAAGATCGGTCCGTGGTATTATCGCGCATGGCCTCGGCATTCTTCACAATCAATGGGAGCTGGCTTGGAAGATCGAGTTGATAGCTTGGCGCCAATTCCGATTCCACCAGAAGGCAAACTAGAACAAGTCCCTCCGAATTTTCAGCAGTTTGCCGTTCCCAATTATTCTCGCTTTCCTGGTGACAAGTTAGGCCTTCAATCGTTGGCGGCACTTTCGAGATTTAAATCTGCCCTTATAGCCGCGTACAAAAGCCGTAGTGGAATATCACCGATGGCGTATGGAGCAGTCCCGGCAGGGATTGATGGTTTAGCGATGGCACCACAAGATCAGACCTCGATAAACGATTCAAGCGTATTAGGATTTAGAGCGCCATGGATCAGAGAATTTGAAACTGCTGCTATCGCCCCAGATCTTTTCGATACGACTTATTATTCAATCGATATCAATTCCCATAAAAATCATATTGAACCTGCATTCAATTCGAAAGTGCTAAGCCAGCAAGTCACCGACATTGGAAGTTTCGGAACAATATTAAAAAATCCTGCTGACTTGATTTTAGTTTCACAAAAATTTGCACCTCAAGGAACATGGGAAATAAAAGACAAGAATCATCTCTTAACAGGCTGGGCACCCTCGGGACCATTTGAATACACCTTTCCATCGGTATTTGGAAAATGTTATATTGAGGGGAAAGAAAATGTACCCGGAAAATGCGCGTCCGGCGGAAGAACGGGCTACTCTGTGAAAATTGTTTCAGAAGATTATTTAAGATCTACGAATTTACCTCTGGGAGGACAGGGGAACGTAGGCCCCATCCGGAATCCTCCTCCAAACGGTTTTTAGTGAGTGAGCGAAGGTTTAGTTGCTTCGTATCTTCTATGAATCATTTGAAAGATATTATCTTGAGCAACACCAATTGAATCACTGCCGTGCTTTTTTGTTAATCCAGCAACGCCACGAGATTCTTTCTTCATTAGGCTTGCAAGATATTTATTCATATCAAAAGCTTTCGCATCATTATCATAACCAGGGCCCGGTTTAATTTTTGATCCGCCACCTGCAGTGCTATAGTCCGCATCTCCTGCAAATTTAGAAGCTGTCTTTTTTGCTTCTTCGAGAGCCTTCTTTGCAACGTTTTGGATGTTGGCAATTTCAGGATCAGATAATCCTAAACTACTTAGTCCCGAAGGCGAGCTCAGAGTTGCAGCCGGGATACTTCCATTATCTGGAGTCGTTACAGAGTTTGTATTTGGATTATAAGAATAACCTCTGTTTCCTAAGTTATTTAAGTTGTCATTTACGTCTCTTTGTATCTCGCCCAAAATATCGTCGGGAAGATTTGCTGCTCCAATAATTGCTGAATCTAAATTTCCCCCTGTTGGAACACCGGCTGCGCCGTTGCCGTTACCGTCACAGAATGCTCCGTAACACTGAGATGCATCGACTGTTTTCTTCGCGTCTTTTGATCCTTTAAGTGCCATGGCAGCTTGTGCAAATGCTAGAGCAGCCATTGCGCAATAAACCCATTGTTGACCGGCACAGTTTTTTAACCAATTTTTGCCGGTGTGAGTATTTTCCATTGTACTTAAAATCATGACACCCACAGCTGCTGAGCCTGCTGCGTTTAAGATCTTACCACTGTCTGCAAATGTTGCTGAGCTAGAAAAGATAACTATCGTTACTACTGAAATAAATTTTTTTAATTTACTCATTCCCCACATCCTCGTTAAGGCATTAATTCAGGTCGTTTTTCATTCATCTTGCGAGTAACTTTCTGCCAGTTTGATAAACCATTTGCTTTTGTAATGGTAGGATCAGCATAACCTGCACTTGCTGGATTTCTTTTTGGATCTTTTTT
This sequence comes from Pseudomonadota bacterium, assembly GCA_023427925.1. GTDB lineage: Bacteria > Bdellovibrionota > Bdellovibrionia > Bdellovibrionales > JAEYZS01 > JAEYZS01. The sequence goes on from JAEYZS010000282.1 coordinate 6,872, forward strand.
ACCACCTGGCAAGAAGGCTCTTAAGTCAAAACCACCATCGCCACTTCCTGAAGAACCTGATTTTTGTTGAGCGCCGCCGCTACCTTCGTTGTAGCCGCCACCACCAAAGATCGCGCCAACACCGCCGGAGCCCCCACTCACGCCTTGTAAGATATCTTTATTGATTGATTCATTGCCATCGCCCCCGCTACCATCACCTGGCATTGCGAAACTTCCGCCACCGCCAAGACCCGCGCCGCCACCAGAACCATATCCTCCACCGCCTCCGGCACCCACTCTTGCTGGATTCAGAGGATTATTTAATGGATCCATGTCGCTATCGAGTGAATTGAGTGGATCATTGAAGTTCGGCGTTGCAGTTGGATTATTTGGAGTGTTCACTGCAATGTTCGAGCAATTCGGAGCATAAGGATTATTAACACAAGTACAATATTGAACGTTTTGTGCAGCATAGTTTGCATTAGAGCAGTTATTCATAGCAATTTGACACTTAGGATGATCTTGTCTACCAGGCTTCAAACAAAACTGCTGACAGTCTTCATCGTTAAATGCTGTATCTCCGGTACATTTTCCGGCCGTTGCGTTCGCACATGCACTCGATGCTGCAAAAGCAGTTGCATCAGAGCCGGCCTGTACACCAGCTGCTACGACGAGCCCTTGGAAGGATTCGCATTTTTTAACTCCTTCTACATCTTCCTGTGCTTTACATGTGCTTTTACAAGTTCTAATAGAAGTTCCACAAAGAGTAGCAACCGAAGTATTTGCCGTTAAGCTCATCGCTTGAATTTTCTTAGCCGCCTGACAAGCTCCGTGAATATCACCAGAACTTTTCATAGCAGTAAACGAATTTAAAACCCCAGCCGCAATCGGTCCAAATTGCTGAGACAACTCAGCACCTTTACATCTCTTCTCAGTGGTATCGATAGCAGCTTGACAAGATCCTGCCGGGGTTTTGTCTTCTTTATTACTTAGACTACCTTCCTGATTATCTTCTCCTCTACTAGTATCCCAGACAGGGCAGCTTGGTTTCCCATACAAAGTATTCGGCTTAATGCCGCTCGGACATGTCATCACATTAAAATCCTGCTGAACTCCGTCACCGACGCAAACTGAATTCATCCACATAAATCCGGGAGGACAAACAGATGTTGCAGAATTCGAGGGCTGACTTTGCGTAGGTAATTGTGGTTCAAAGAGTGCATCTACATTATCGGAGGCCCATGATTGAGACGAGCTAAATATTAAGAATATAAGTAATAAATATTTCATGTAATATATCCCCCAAATCCGTAAGTATCTATATAGACATATCGGCTTTTGGCGGGGAAAGTTTAAAAAAATGTATCAATTTACGGCATTAATTGCTTCTCAATAGAGGAACTGTAGTAATACTGTTGCCTTAAAAACGAATAGGTAAAGGGGCTATTTTATTTTAAAGTTTGACTATGAATGTGGCGCTTAGAGGATTTCTTACGGGCCGGGGATAACCCCGCGGAGGCTACGTTCGATTTTTTCTTTAAGTGATTAAACTCGGCAAACCCTCCACATTGAGGTCCATACCCCTCCATATTTGTGGTTTTAGCTCGACCTAAAGTGGCATCCATTACAGTTAATTCAACTCTTGTAGCAGTACACTCATTCCCTCCAACTAAGTGCATACATTCGTGTGAAAGGTCTTGTGAAATGTCTTCGAGAATAGCGCGAGTGAAAACTCCGGCAAGTTCTTTCCTCATTTCGTCGCAAATAAAAAGAGCGTCCTTTATGTGTCTTTCAACATATATGCGGCGGGTTTGGCAACTTTGATTAAGCGGGTTGGAAGAAAAATACACGCGTGCCGTCATCAATTTATCTCTTGCTTGTCTCACTACAGCCTTTTGTTCCTGAGAAAACCTGTCGGTCTCAAGCGCATCGTTCAACAACTGCAGAGCTAATTTACGAGCTTCAAAAAAATTCACCATTTCTATATGGTCGTCTGGTAATCGCTCAAAGCCTGGGTAGGGAGAAAAGTTTGCGAATGCACTAATACTTGTCGATATTCCTACTATTAAAGAAATTGTCGCGATGAAGTTTTTCATTGTCCAAACCCTTCGTGTATCATGTTGATATCACATAACAATGCAACACCTATACCATAAGTTGAAATCTCATATGCAATATATTTTATTTAGGTGAAAGGTTTACCTATTATTTCAGCAGTTAAAACCAATTAAAAGCCCCTCCCTTTCCACCTGTCAAATCTGTGTACGAAAAGACAAAATTACACTTATACAACTTGGTTACTGTAATGCGAATTTAGCGTAGAGAAATCTCAAAATGAGGCACGCAGTTTAGTCAAAATTTTATTAGCAAATATAGTCGATCTGCAGCAAAATTTAACCGTTCATTCGTTAAAAAGCACTCATAAGTCGCTATTGTAAGTGTTATTTTGATAGCTGATATTCGCTCGTAAGCCGGACTTTTTTAGTTGAAAATTTTTATAAGAAAAAGAAACGTCACTGTCTTGGAAGAATGATTTCAAAAGATATGTCGAGCCAAAAATTACCTTCTCAAGAAGTGTCTTGTCATTCATTACTGATTCAAAACCTAAACCGGTTTGATCGGCATTCTTTTTCAAATCACCTTGAAGACTAACTTCTTTGAACTCGTGATTTTCGTTTGTATAGAAGAAGACGGCATCGGAGTTTATATACTTAAAGAAGTAAGGTATATCTCCTCTCTCTAATTGACTAGTTTCTTCAGGTAGAAAGTCGCCTTTGCGGTCGTAGTAGTCTTTTGTAAATCGAAGAATAATTCTTACAGGCGCTTTTCTGATCACATCTACTGGAATAATTTGATTGTAATCAATTTTCAAATTTGCTAGTTCGACCATTGTAATTATAAATGACTTGAGGACTAAGCTTTTCTGATCGAAAGAGAGTTCAATCATGCTTTCTTGAATATGTTTTCCTGCACACTTTTCCCATGGGATGGCTTTGTATGGCATTACTAAAGTCTGGTGAGGCAAGATAACTTTAGTTAGTACTACTTCCAAATCTATTCCCTGTAGGGAATCATTAGTTTTAATAATATTTTCTGCCAAAAGATCCATTAGGCCATACACATATGAATATGCAATAATAGCCCCGTACGCAATGTAATGTGATTCTTGGGTCGCACCAGTATACTCCTCGATATGGAGAGACTTTCCTGAAAGATCACCCGTGATCTCGACGTCTAAATTTAAAAGTAAGCTGCTTAAAGTATGACCCAAAATTTCGACTTTACTAAGTGCTGGGCGAAGGGGGGATTGGAGAGAAAAAAATAGCCATTCCCAAATAACTGATCGCGGCTTAAGGTAATAACAAGAATTGTCTTGTCTAATAACGGAGACCCGCTGTCCAAAGTTGTGCAGGTCCCCGAGCTTCATTAGTATCCGCTTGCTCTATCAAAAGTTTCGCTTTCGATAATTAGATCGTTTAAATTAATTTCGTTTTGCATGTTTACCTCCGTAGAGATTGAGTATACAATTTATGTGCCAGGCTTATATTATATAAGTATTGTTTAAAGACCGCGTAGCCTATAAGAATTTCAATTTGCTACGACGCAGGGGGCGTTTTGGCTGTACTACTCTTCTATTCATCTACTTTTCTTAGCTCAATCGGAAGCTTGGTATTTCAAATTTGTTTAATTGGCTTCATGATGAAAAATAATTATCCGCTTTGGGATATCAGCTTGGTAGTGGGGTTTAATAGACTTGCTACGGTTGGTTGCCAATTCTTTTTTGGAGATCTGGCAGATAAATTCTCGTCCAAAAAGATTCTTATTTTAATCCAAGTATTTTGTGCAATTTTAGCTTATTTCATTTGGCTATTGTGGGAAGAGGGCGCCAATTACTTTTGGTATTTTGTGATGGTGTCTTCAATAAGGATGGGATTGGTAGCTGTTCAAAACGGTCCACGAGGTAAACTTACTAAGCTATTTTCTACTGAAAATCTCAGTTCTAATTTGAAGACAGCTGCGTGGCTGAATAAAGTTACACATGGATCATTCTTAGTGTCTTCATTTTTAAGTGTATATTTATTGACGTCACATTCTTTTAAGCAAGTTATAATCTTGGATATGATTGGCTTTTTGTTAGGCGGATTTTTGCTATTATTCATTAATGAAGAAGAGCAAAATGACGAGCCAACCAAAGAGGGTCTATTAAATAAATTCTATGATCTATTCAAGTATGCAAAAAAGCCTGCAATACACGATCTAATGTTGGCAACTTCTGTGACCGGCTTAAATATGCTAACAGTTAGAATTGTTGACGGCGACCACAGCAAAATTCCTTACTTTTATGCGATATATGGTTTGTGCGTTTGGCTGTCAGGTTTTTTTAAAGGTTTTACTTTCTTTGTCCAATGTAACCATCTCTACTGGATAGGAATGGGTTTGTCTTTTGGTCTTGTAGCTCTTCTATTAAATAGCAACTGGTTATTTGTGGGAATTTTAATCTTATATTTTAGCTATTGGAGTATTTTTCATTTGATTACAGCACAGATTCAAAAAGATGCTCCTGCAAACAAAATATCTGGAATTGTAAGTGCGAGAAATATATTGATGCTTGTGGTAATTGCCACCGGTGAGTTTGCGGTTGGTTCGATTTTTAGTAAAATTAGCGTCGGTGCTGAATTGGCAATTAGGGCGACGTTTTGCTTATTAACCTTCTTCTTTGTTATGAGGTCTCTCCGCAAAGTATGATAAAAAAAATCCTGCCAATCATTTTTTTAATTTCTTGCACAAATACCAAGGAGCAAGACAGATTGAGAACGCTAGACATTCATATTCCGAAAATGGAAATTAATTTAGATCCTCAGCATATGAGTGATCTATTTAGTATGATGATAAACATGCAAATCTATAGAAGTCTTCTCGGGTTCAGTGCTTCGGGCGAGGTTATCCCATCCCTTGCTAAACATTGGAAGAAAAGTGAAGACGGTCGCATATATACTTTTATATTGGCGGACAAAACATTTTCCGATGGAACCCCTATTGAAAGTAAGCATGTAGTTAATACTTTTGCTAGAGCCTTCAAAACAAAAGCAGAGATTACTGGCGATTTGAATTATATTGTCGGAGTTGAAGAGTATTTAAAATCCGGAAATATTGGTGATTTTGGAGTTAAAGAGCTTTCAAAAAAAGAGGTTGCCTTTAAATTAAAGACAAAATCAAATATTTTTTTAAAGCAAATTGCCTCTGTAGATCTTTCGATTCTGCCACTAGAAACACCAGACTCTGCTCTTTCCAACACTAGGTCATTTAGTGGTCCTTACAAAGTAGAGAGCGTTGATGGGGATGAGATTAAATTAACCTTATGGATTAAAAGAGAAAAAAGCCCTAAAAAAGTTAGATTTTTTAAAATTGATAGATCTGATTCCATTAACTACGCGCTTCAGAAAAAAACAGACTATTTAGGGTTTGAAACACTAACTCAAGAGCAGCTCTCTAAGCTTAACAAAGAGGGTTGGCAGAGTTTTTTAAATGCAGTTACGATGGAAAGGTTTTTAATATTAAATCCTAAGAAAGTAAGTTTTAATAAAAGGCGCGACATCGCACGAATTATAAATCCGAAAGAAATTGTATCTCTTGCGAATAACAATCTGTTGCTCCCTGCATGGGGGGCGATTCCAGATGTCTATCCTGGTCATTTAAATGAAGAAGAGTATAGGGCAACTATTCCATTAGTTAAAAGCTCAGACCTAAAAGAAGTCGAGATAGAATATCATAAAAATGATTCGATCGCCGTTCAATTGATAGGAGCTATCAAAGAATCTTTTTCAAAAATAAATGTAAAGTTGAATACCACAGCATTGGATTCTCCAACTTATTATGACCATTTCTTTAATGGAAATGGGACGATTCTACTGGCCGCAAAGGGGATTGACTATCCAGACGGCTATTCGAATCTAGCCTATTTTAGCTCTTATCCAAAGATCAACTATTTGCATGTGGATTCTAAAAACATAAATAAAATGCTCCAAGATTTGGTAGCTCTAGATAACGAAGATCATATTGTAAAGGGATATAAAAATGTGCAAAAAGCTGCACTGTTAGAGTACACGTTTGTACCCATTTCGTTTGGCTCAGGATTTGCGGGTCTATGGAGTAAAAAGGTAAAATTTGTCCCCGCCCATCCAATGGGTATTCAAACCTTACCGTTTGAAGATATAGAGATGAAATAATGCTCTTAAAGGATTTGATATTTAAAAAATTTATTTTTATTTTTACGATCTGCTTCCTGTTGATCATCTTACTTATTACATTGGCGTTTTATATAAATTTTAAATTAGGAAATGATAAAAATACTAAATTCATCGAGAGTTACGTATTAGATGTTTCGAAGATGGCGATCTTTAATGATAATTTACTACACATACAATCAGACCTTAACAAGATCGGCAAAATTTACTCAGCCGGGGTAGAGGATGTACACTTGAAAGTGTATATTGATGAGAGATTGATCGCTTCTTATGGGATGAAGAGCGATTCGAGCTTTACCACAAAAACCAAACGATCCGATTCCCTAAATTCAACGAATATTGAAATAGTTGTCCAGATCAATCATCGAACTACAGTAATGCTATATATAACGACATTGCTTCTAACTTTGCTCTTGAGTGTATGCTCCTATTTCCTTATACGAAGAAACATGAAATTAACCAGTGAAGCGGTAACCCTGCCTTTAACTGAGTTTAAGGATCAGATAGCCAAGCTATCTCTGAATTTGTCTTCGGCCTCGGGTAACAATTTGGATTTAAGCTATTCTCACATCAAAGAAATAAGAGAGCTTTCGAATGCCATTAATATTTTTGTCTATAAAATTCATACCTTAAGGCAGCAATTGGAACTGGAAGCGCGTGATAAAGTATTTAAAGATTTAGCTAAGCAAGTTGCACATGATATTCGTTCACCAGTGGGCGCATTACGAATAGCAATTGAAAACATCGGTGACGTCGATCCGAAAGTAAAATCGTTGATTGTAAATGCTGCCAACCGAATAAATATGATTGCCGAAGATTTGTTGTCTAGCGGAAGATCCGGTCAGACAGAAAAGATATTTGATATCGTTGATGCGGCTGAAGAAATAGTAAGCGAAAAAATGAATCAGTATCCAGCAGTGGAAATATTATTAACTGCATCTGCTAAAATTATTCTAAATTCAAAAGTCATCGCAAAAGTAGATATTCAAAGGATCCTTTCTAATCTGATAAACAATGCCATCGAAGCGCAAAGCCCCGGAAGAAAACTAAATATCAATATCAAAATTGAAGAAGTCGAAAATTACGTAACCATTAAAATTGAAGATAATGGTAAAGGCATACCATCGCATATCTTGTCTAAGATAGGAGAGGCGAACTTCTCTTTTGGTAAACTGACGGGCAATGGTTTGGGCATTGGCGGTGCAAAAGAGCTTTTAAAAAAATCAAATTCCAGGTTAGAGATTAATTCAATCGAAAATCAAAAAACGGTGGTAACCGTAATTCTTAATAAGCTTTGACTATTTACATTTTGAATAAATTAAATTTCTTCTTTTGAAAACAGCACTGGTGTTATGGCAGACTCTGATGCTCGGGGTCGAATCGTTACTAGAAAATAAAGTATTAGATCGCCTCTGAGCTCGTCACTCAACGCATGTTGATCGCTGTTTTTTATTAACCACGGAAGGTTATCAAAGCTAAAATAAAAGGCTTCTCAGAGCCTTAAGTTGCATTAAATACCATTATCGCGGCTGATTATAAATCTTTGTTCGTTGTAGGCGTAGGGGTTGCCTGGGGTATTGCGAATGCCAATTACTACTCCTAGTTGTGAGCACTCAGGAGACATGCATTGGACCTGTGCAAACGTGTTTATGGAGTGATTTTTGAGAGGTCTGAGATATGTGCCGACGGTTGGACTAAACGTACCTCCATACAGCAACGAAATATCGGCTGACTTTTCTTTATTAACTAGGCTCGCTGTAACGATTACGCTTTTGGTTTTAAAATCGGTTTTGGCAGTTACTTTTTCAATTTGTGCCCACTTGAGCGCAATCTCGCCAGCGTTGGCATTTTGAATTGATATTACCATTAATAAGAATATTACAATTCCCGATACTTTGACAAATAGGCTCATAGTTACTCCCTTGTTACTTTTTACGCCCTAATTCATTCACTTTCGATTTGTGTTGTTATCGCATGAATTTTTTAACTTCAGATAAGTTTATTAATTTGTGTGTTTATCTAAAAACTTTAATGAATTTTTTTTCCTAGGATTTGTGACTCAATTTAGACAAAAAATCTCTAGCCACTTTTGCGGTCATTTTTCTCAAGACAAATTAGATGCTTAACGCAAGAACATATGCGTTGTCTCTCTTCCGGAGGGCGACTATTCTTTATACATGGAAAAACTTCTTAAAGCATACCAACACATACGATCAGGAGTCTACTTTATGGAGTCTTTACCACTTTTAGGAGTGAACTATCTTTTAAAAGAAAAAGATGGTCGATACAAAGTTTCTCCTCGGGACATCGAACACATTACAAAATCCGTCGATAAACTCTTTAAGTATGATTCTCAATGCATAGAAGAAGGAATATATCCACCCTCGGTACTGGCGCCAAGTAATCCCTTTACACACTTTAAGAATCTACAGAAAGTGTATATAGACGTCATGAAAGTGGCGTACCGAAAGTTCAATAAAAAAACAAAATCATTCTCAAAATCCGCACAAAAATTAGCTGAGGATCTTCCCGAATATTACCAGAGAAATTTCCACTTTCAGACGGACGGGTACTTAGGAGAAACTTCTGCTGAGATTTATGATCATCAGGTTGAGCTTCTTTTTAAGGGTACTGCCCATCCAATGCGAAGAATTTTTCTAAAGGATATGAAGAGACACTTTGGAACTCGTTCAAATAAAAAATTAAATATCTTAGAAGTTGCAGCAGGTACTGGGATTGCAACGGAGTTTCTAATCAAAACCTTTCCGAACGCTAAGATCACATGTCTTGACCCGAGTCCAACCTACTTAAAACAAGCTCAAGGCAACTTAAAGAAGTATCCGCACATCAACTTTGTACAAGGTTTGGGTGAGGATCTTCATTTTAAAAATGAAACTTTTGATGCCGTAGTTAGTGTTTTTCTCTTTCATGAACTTCCCAAAAACGTTAGAGAAAAAGTGATTCAAGAATCATTGCGAGTGCTTAAACCAGGCGGTTATTTGGGTATTGTAGATTCACTTCAGATGGGAGACGATCCTAAGCTGGATTGGGCGATCGAAGAATTTCCAAAAGACTTTCATGAGCCCTTTTATCGCAACTACATTGATAACCCAATGGAAGAGCTTGTGCCGCAAGATCAAGCGGAGCTCGTTCGAAAACGTTTAGGGTTTTTTACAAAAGCCCTTTCATACAAAAAAACTTAAAGAATAATAGCGTTTTCGATTTCAGAGTTTTCGGGGATAATGGTGTCACTTAGAATCACTACGTTTTTTAAATTGCTCTTTTCTCTAATCGTGACATTTTTATCTGCGACTATAAAACCCTCGAGATTGGTTCCGTCGAAAACGGTTAAATTTTCGTTAGCTAAAAGATATTTTAACTCTTTGGATCTTGGAAGCTTAAGATCCACACCTAGGTCATTGAGCTTACTTCCCGGAGCATACCTTTTAAATAAAGATCCCAAAAATTTTGTATATTTTTTTTGACCAATAAAATTTAGAAGCTGCTGAGTACAATCCAGAAAATCCTTTTGGTTTCCAGTTTCAAAGAAATGGCCCGAGGACTTATATATATGGACTTGATGTCCATCTCTCATTGCAGCCCGAAGGGCATCAAAAAGTTCTGATGGACCCTTGGGCAAGTATTTAAAGATGTCGTCGGACAAAATTCTAAACCCAGTAAAATGATACCCTTTTTGTGCGGCTTCGGGTTTAACTTTGCCAATATCTAGTACGCGATCCTCAGCATCGACCCACACTCCGCCAAATTTTACACCGACATCAGGATGATCCATTACGACTAAAGTAGCGATGGGTTTTTTTAGTCTATGATTCTTTTCTGTCTGAGTGACAAAGTCATCGTCGGTGAGAAAAACACAATCCCCATTTGCAACCCAAAAGAAATCATCGCCCTCAAGATACTTCTTGGCATTTTCAGTGCCACCACCAGTTCCTAATATTTCCTTTCCGTCAGAAATAAATTGTATGTCACGATCGTATCTTGAAATTGTTTTTTTTAAGAGATCTTCGAGATGAAATGTATTTGCCACTATATTATTCAAATTTTCTTTGTTGAAATAGTGATAGCAATAAAAAAACATTGGAACATTTAGCAAAGGGAGTGCTGGTTTTGGAATCCTATCGGTAATAGGTTTTAGGCGGACTCCCATACCTGCCGCTAAAATTTGTAAATTCATATTTCAACCTAATTACTTGTAAATTGTTTATCAAATACTTTGTGCTTATCTAAAATTTCATAAAAGTTTCTGTATTGAGAATTTTTCTCTAAGCTATGCTTTACTTTTAAAAGCGTGTGCTGGATGTACTTCAAATAACGTGTATCATTTCGCATTACAAAGAAGCTTGCAAAACTTCCACATGCCTTAAAACACCTCTGGATACTTTGGATCTCGTATATTTTATTAAAGTGATCAAGGTCTTCGACAGGTTTAAACACGCGAGATCTTTCGCTCAAATAGTACTTTATGATGTTATCCGCAATTTGTGGCTGGAGATCCACGTAGGAGTCTTTCAGCAAACTCACCAAGTCATATTGAATCGGACCGAGTCGGGCATCTTGAAAGTCGATCACTCTCATTTTGCCGAGTTTAATCATAAGATTTCTCGAATGATAATCACGGTGTGAAATAAACTTTTCCTCTTGATCCAAAGTTTTGCAAACTGAAACAAAGTCGTCTTGCAGGGCTTTAGCTTCTTGCGCAGAAAGCTGAATGTTACAGAGCCCTTCGAGCAAGTATTTGTAAGCGTAGTTGAGTTCCCAGTGTAGTTTTTCGGTATCGAAAGCTACTTTAAATGCGTGGCAGTTGGTTCTATCGAGCGAGGCCTTGTAGTGAATTTTGATGAGCTCATCTATTGCCTGCTTATAAAAAGGGATCACCAGCTCTTGATTTTGGTATTCCCAAAATTTTCTTTCCAGGGTGAGATCGCCTAGATCCTCTTGGATTATCAGACCTTCGCTCGGAGAAGTAGCGAGGATTTTGGGTGTGTGGACTTTGTGCTTTTCAAAGTGTCTCAAAACGCTAAGTAGTGGGTATTCGTCAACGTCAGTGCTAAAGGGTTCCCAGTCCATCAAGACCCAAGATTTATCATCCGTAACGATACGGTAGTATTTACGGCTAGAAGCGTCCCCAGCAAGCTGATAAACCTGAAACGAAGTGCCCAGGGTTTTAGAAATAAAACCGTAAAAACGCAGGTCCTGGGCTTTGTCGTCAGTAATTAAGGTCATAGATATAATGCTGACAGATAGGGGATTTAAAAACAAGACCTAATGTTGGACCAACAGTACTAGTTTGAAGTTTCTGGGTCTAGGAGCAAGAGACTGTAAAAGTCCTTGAGATTGGATTTTCCATGGAACTCAAGATGGAAAAGCTTTAAGGCTGCTATAAACTCAGGATCTAAAAGCTCTTCCTTTGATATCTCATCAAATGATTTTTGAGAGGAAATAATAAAGAACGGATGATCTTTATGAGATAAATTCTTAATGAAGTTAAAAATCTCAGCAGTTTCTTTTTGTGACAGATCTAAAATCTCAGGAACAAAAATTGAGATCTTTCCAAGAGCGGGTAAATTTTCAGAGAATCTTGGAGAATTCATTTCAAGAACACTGTATGGAACAAATGCATTTCTATTAAGCAATGAGTGAATTTCATTTGCGATGGCCCGAGTTTGAGAATAGTCACCACCAGTTAAAAAGAGTGCTGACCTCCAAGAATGATCGTTCTCGGGTTTAGCAGAGAGACTCTTAGAGAGCGACATTACGATTTCACCATTATCATTCTTAAAAAGTGGGACCACATTGTGATTCTTGTTTTGATGAGCCTTAATGAGAGACTCTTCAATTTTCATGCGTCTCAGTTTTTCTTTTTTAACAATAAAATCTTTAAGCGTTGATTCCAAGAAGACATGGAGATCCTCAAAGTTAAGAGGATCCACATTCATTCCGTCACGGATAACAATCGAGCCAAACAATTCGCCATCGACGTAGACGGGAACTAATATTCCGCCCTGAGCGATAACGAATTGGGCTCCAATGTTTCTTTGAATGGTTTCAAAGATAGTATTATATGAGTCGGTCTGATCAGCTGAGGCATTAAAGTACACGAATTCAACGGAGCAACCATATTTTTGCTCGGCAATCTTAGACACTTTAGTTGTTGCTTCAAATATATTCATCCGTCCTACCTATAACGTTCAGTTTCAACTTCCACTTCCCTAAGCGGTGCTTTAACGAAAATAGGTATTACAAACATTGTGCCTAAAAATGTGTGTGAAAAGTTAAGACAATGACTATATATAAATTATTGATTTTACGTGGTTATTTTACTTTCGTAAGGATTACAAAAAAAGAAAGTTCGACATTTTTGGTGCCGAACTTTTTTAAGTTAATGAAGTGATTACAAGGTATTATTTTGCGAGTCTTCTCTTATCAAGGCCGTACTTTTCAACCTTCATAATTAGACCGGCTCTAGAAATCCCAAGCTCTTTTGCAAGTTTTGACTTGTTCCAGCCTGTTCTTCTTAAACCTTCGCGGATCATTTCAATTTCAAGCTCTTCAAGAGCGTCTTTTAGCTTACCTTGAAGTCGTGTGCCTTGAACTTTTGTTTTGTTGGTGTCGTCCATAATTCTGCCAGAAAGCATTTCTGCAGAAATCTTAGTTTCGCTACCAGCAAGAACAACTAGTCTTTCGATCTCGTTTTGCAATTCTCTGATGTTACCTGGCCATGTGTGATCGTAAAGTTTTTCTAACGCTCTTTTTGTAATGATCTTCTTTTCCTGACCTTCTACATGAGACTTATCTAAGAAGTGTTCAATTAAAAGAGGGATATCTTCTTTTCTTTCTCTTAATGGTGGTACTCTTAAGTTGATAACATTCAATCTATAGTACAAGTCTTCTCTGAATGTTCCTTTTTCGACCATGTCTTTTAGATCTCTGTTTGTCGCAGCGATGATTCTTACATCAACTCTTCTTGGTTCAGTAGAACCAACAGGTATGAAAGTACCTTCTTGTAAAACTCTTAAAAGCTTAACCTGCATTGTTGGAGACGTGTCACCGATTTCATCGAGGAAGAACGTTCCTTTGTGTGCTTGTTCAAAGAGACCTTTCTTGTCTTTGATCGCGCCTGTGAACGATCCTTTGACGTGACCGAATAATTCCGATTCAAGCAAGTTATCATTAAAAGCAGAACAGTTTTGAATAATGAATTGTTTATCTTTTCTTGGCGAGTTGTAGTGAATCGCTTTTGCGATCAATTCTTTACCAGTACCGTTTTCACCTTGAATAAGGACTGTGCTTTCTGCATTTTTGATTTTGTCTAAAAGCGAATAAAGCTCTTGCATTGGCTTTGATTTACCAATCATGTTGTCATACTTGTATCTAACGCCGAGTTCTTTGTTTAGCTCAGTAATTCTATTTTCTCTTGAAGAGATTTCTAGGTGGAGTGTAACGATCTCTTGAGCAACAAGTTCTACAAGTTCAAAGAAGTGTTGTCTGTCTTCATCTTTAATATTTTTAAGCGAACCCAAAGACCTTTCGATGAGATCTGATGGTGCGCCGAATGCGGCAAATCTTTCTCTTACTTCTGATAGTCTGTTTGAATCGGTGCCGTCTTTAAGGAATCCTAGTGATACGACAGTACCAACAAAATCGTTTTCAATATATATAGGAACTATGGCAACATCGAATCCTGCTAAATTCCACTTTAAAATAGTATATCTGCTTCCAGAGGCACGAAGGTCTTCCATTCCTTTGTTTACAAACTCTGTGAGTTGCTCAAGGACAGCTTCTTTTTCAAACAAGAACTTTACTAATGGGTTTCTAAGAGTCGCCTTTTCATTTTGAAAGCCTCTTAGGATACCTCGATCATCAGTAAATACTGTATCGACATTCCACCATGCGCCCAGAATATGCTTTAGTTTTTTGATCACATGTATATGTTCAAACTCATCCCAATTAATCATGCCGACTCTCTCCTTAAAGTGAATAATTCATAAACACACCTGTCAAAAAACTTATCGTCAAAATAATATACAACTTTAACAATTCTGCCCCCTATCTCACTCCGATACAAAAGGTGAGCCGCACCTTTTGTCTAGCTCCACGTCATCGAATCCATAATCCGGACGCATCTCGGTTCTACTTCCAATAAAAGGCAACAGAAGGCCTGGCGCGGTTTGCAAAGAATAAAAGAATGGGACGAAAAAAACTTATAAGAACTAATTCTGGCAGCTATCACATTTGGGCAAGAGCCAATAATAAGGAGTCTTTTCCGATTCCGATTCACCAATGTTGGGGAATCTATGATCACTATTTGAACGAGCTCACGAAAAGATATCGTGCTCAAATTCATGCATTTGTTTTGATGAAGAACCATTTTCACTTGGTGTTATCTACGCCCGACGAAAATATCGACCAATGCATGCGCTATTTTATGACTCAAACTAGCAAGGGAATAGGAATGGCAAGTGGGCGGATTAACCATGTCTATGGTGGTCAATATGGCTGGACTCTCATTGAGTGTGCATCGGTCTATGCCGTGATAATAAAATACGTTTACAGAAATCCTATTAAAGCAAAAATTTGTGAGCGAGTAGAGTTTTATCCTTGGAGTACCTTAACCAATCAAACCCGGAAGCATCCACTTGTTAGTAAACCTGAGTTTCAATTTTGGATTCCTAAGGACTTCAGAGAGTTCATTGGCTGGCTAAACGAAGATTCGTTTCCCGAATTCGAATCTGAATTATGGACATCGATTAAGAGAAACGGGACGTTCAAAATACCAAAGGATAGGGGACGCAATATGCTGGATTTGGATAAGTATATAATGCGGCGCTAGACAAAAGGTGCGGCTCACCTTTAGGAGAGGGCTTGGATTTGGTAGAAGTTGTAGTAGGCACCTTTTTTTGTGAGGAGTTCGGCGTGAGTTCCTGTCTCAACTATTTTGCCGTCTTTCATTACGACGATTCTGTCGGCATTGACGATTGTCGATAGACGATGAGCGACGACAAAAACGGTTCTGCCTTTCATCAAGTGTTCAAGGCCTTTTTGCACATCCTGTTCGCTTTTAGAGTCAAGAGCACTTGTTGCTTCATCAAGTATAAGAATCGGAGCATTCTTATAGATCGCTCTTGCAATGGAGATTCTTTGCTTTTCACCACCTGAGAATCGAGAGCCCCTATCCCCAGTGCGGCTTTCAAACTGACTTTCAGACTTCGAAATAAAGTCGTAGGCATTTGCATGTTGAGCAGCCTCTTCTACGCTGACGGATTCAATCTCTGTGTTTCCAGCCCTGATGTTCTCTGCAACGGTATCGTCAAAAAGGAAAACATCTTGGGTGACCAGCGCAATATTCCTTCGAAGGTCTTTCAAATCAATCTCTTGAATTGGAATATCACCAATCAAAATTTGGCCTTCCGTAGGATCATAGAATCTTTCAATGAGGTTAACCAACGAGGACTTTCCAGAACCGCTTTCTCCCACGAGTGCAATGACTTCGCCTTTTTTTACTGAGAGATTAATGTCCTTTAGGATCTGCATTTCTTTGTTATATCTAAATCCAACATTTTTAAATTCAATTCTATCAAAGTTCTGAGGGAACTGTTTTGGGTTTTCGACCTGTGGAACTTCGCTTGTATCATTAAGAACCTCAAATACTCTACCCGTTGCAACGATCATATTTTGAAAGCGCACGTAGGCGTCTTGAAGGTTTTTAATCGGTCTTTGAATAAAAGCCAAAGCAGTAAGGTAAGACATAAAGTCCCCAGTAGTTCCCTTGCCGTCAATCACAAGACCAGCCTTGTAATAGAGAACAGCTGCAAATGTCAGTGCGCCGAGAAGTTCCGTCACGGGACCAGCAATTTCTTCCCGATTGAGAATTGTCTTTCTCCAGCCTAAATATCGGGCGAGAGTTTTAGATAATTTCTTTTCAGTTAATTCTTCCAAATTGTACGATTGAACAATGCGAACACCATCTAAGGATTCTTTGTAAGCAGTCATTACATTTTCAAATTCTTT
>JAEYZS010000079.1 GCA_023427925.1 Pseudomonadota bacterium
GGCACGCAAGATCCTCTGAAGGCTCGCGTAGTTATACATGGATGGTTTACAAATCCACGCCCTATCATTCACGGAGGCCTCGGTCAAAAAAAAACCACTCAAATCCTCAATGACCTTATTTATGAGATGGAGCCGATTTTTGATAAATATTCTGCTCTCACAGGCACCTTAACTTTGAGGTTAGAGATTAATCAAAAAGGACAGATCGATCGCCTTTTTTTCTTAACGAACACTTTGATTTCGCTTGAAAAAAGTCTATCTCCAGTAAAATTCCTCAATGAAATCGAGAGATATATAAAACAAAAGAAATTCCCAGTGGCCAAGAGCAGAACGGAAATTACGCTTCCCTTTTTGTTCCAATCACGCTAATTTCGTTTTATGAATATTTTAGTAACAGGCGGAGCGGGCTACATTGGTAGCCACACTTGCAAACAATTAAAAAAACAAGGTTATAATCCCATCACTTACGACAATCTCAGTCGTGGTCACAAAGAGTTTGTTAAATGGGGCCCTCTTGTTGTTGGCGATATATTAGATACAAAAAAAGTTACTGAAACTCTTAAAGAATACAATATCCAAGCCGTTCTTCACTTTGCAGCCTTTGCATACGTAGGTGAATCTGTCGAAAAGCCTGAACTTTATTACAGAAATAATGTCCACGGTTCACTTTCGTTATTTGAGGGCATGATACAAGCCAACGTAAAGAAATTGGTGTTCTCGTCGACATGCGCGACTTATGGTATGCCAGAAAAAGTACCACTTACTGAAGACCTTTTACAGAACCCCATTAACCCTTACGGGCAGTCCAAGTTAATGGTAGAAAAAATTCTGAAAGATTTTGGAACAGCTTATAATTTCAAATCCGTATGTTTAAGATATTTTAACGCGGCCGGTGCCGACGTTGAAAGCGAAATTGGAGAATGGCATGAACCTGAAACTCACCTCATTCCCCTGGCCATCGATGGCGTATTAAAAAATAAAACCATGAAAATATTTGGAACAGACTATCCAACGCCAGATGGAACTTGCTTGAGAGACTACATTCACGTTTCAGATTTGGCGCAAGCTCACGTCCTTGCTCTTAAATATCTAGATACGGCAGAGAAAAATTTTGATTACTTCAATTTAGGAAATGAAAAAGCCTACTCCGTTAAAGAAATTTTAACCGCCGTTGAAAAAGTATCTGGAAAAAAGGTACCAGCTGAAACCTATTCTCGAAGGCCGGGGGATCCGTCATTACTTGTCTCAGATTCGACAAAGGCAAAAAATATCTTAGGCTGGAAACCCGAGGTTACGAATATTAATGATATTATTAAAACCGCATATGATTGGCACATGAAGAGTATATAAATGACAAACATAGTATATCAAGCTTACGGCAAAAAAGACCATTCATACCAAACAATTTTTTCGATTATGTCTTTAATAGAAAATTCTAAACATGAGAATTTTAGAATTGTTATCTATACGGACAAAGTTGATTTTCTAAAGAATTATTTTTCGTCTTTTGACTTTATCAAGTACGAACTCCTCACCCCCGACCTGATGGCAAAATGGAAGGGAGCGATTAATTTTAATCACCGAATGAAAATTGAAATATTAAAAGATTGCTCGCAAATATATGATGGCAATATCCTTTATTTGGACGGTGATACTTATTTTACCAAAGATGCCGAAGATCTACTCAACAGGATTAATGAAGATCAAAGCGTCATGCATATAGCTGAAGAAAGCTATAGACATACAAAAGACTATTTGGCTAAAAAAATTTATAAATTCTTAAGAAAAAATAAAATTTTAGTGAATGGAAAAGAGATTGTTGTTCATAATGATTATGTCATGTGGAATGCCGGTGTTATTGGCCTACATCGAAAGCATCATCATTTGTTCCAAGAAATCATTGATTATACTGATGCGCTATTTACCATGTACCAAAAGCATTTAATGGAACAACATGCGGTTTCGTATTACCTACAAAAGAACACGCGCGTCGTTCCTGCAAATGATATTGTAGAGCATTTTTGGAACCAAAAAGATTCATTTGAAGAAGCTATCAATCCATTTTTCGAAAAAAATGAAAACTATCAGTCTTACCTTACCCATCGCAATGAACTTGTATTGCCGACACGATATTACGGAAAACCGCGCTATACATTTAAGCAAAAGTTAAAACGCAAAATCAACGTGATGAAATACAGACTAGGTATCGACAGATAGACTACGCTGTAACTTCTGGCGATAATGGATCTACCGTTGGCTGAGCCCTAATATCCTTAATCTGTCTGAAGATAAACAGGCAACCAATTGTAGCCAAGATAACAACGTAACTTGTCCAGTTGTAATTAAGTATTTTACCCTCAGGACTTCTTGTAATTATCATTCCTGCTATAAATGAAGCCAAACCTGATCCTAGTTGCTGTAATGCCGCATTGATACTCATAAAACCGCCACGAAAACGTGGCTCAATACTTCCAGTCACTGCTGTCATTGCTGGAATCATCCGAGCGCTCCCCATCACAAAGAACATGCTCGTCACAATAAGAGCAACCCAAATCGGTACAGGCGGCAAATGCGTAATTGCAATGATTGGAATAAGCACTAGGAATGCCATTATTCTAAATACCTTGTAAGGACTTGATCGATCTACCCACCTCCCAACAAGTGGTGATGAAACAATAGTTAGAGCTCCTCCGAAAAAATAAATATATGAGAGCTGTGTATCCGAAAATCCAATATTGGCCGACATGTACGGACTAATGAATGGAATGATAATAAAATGAGCCAACATGAGAGTTGGAAAAAGACTTAAAGCCCACATCAACTTGGGGTGTTTTAAAATATAAAAGTAAATTTCTGTTTTACTTCTTTTTTCATTAGATCTTTTTAGGTGAGATTGCATGGGTGGAAGAGTTTTAAGACCCAATACAAAAATACCAATTCCTATTCCCACCAAACTATAAAATGGTGCATGCCAAGATGTATGAGCTGCAATAAAGAGACCCAGCGGAACACCCAGCACAGAAGCCGCGGAAAACGCACCCATCACGACACCCATTGCTCGGCCTCGATATAACGGGTGTATTATGTCACCTACGATTGACATAATTTGAGAGCTCATTATTCCCCCAAATAACCCAGTAAAAATGCGTGATGCGAGCAAAACTTGAAACGAGGTCGCACTTGCGCAAAAGAAGGTCCCAATTAAAAATCCACCATAAATAAATAAGAAGGATTTTTTTCGATCGTAGTCATCGACCAGTAACGAACTGAAAATCGCAGAGATCCCTGCGCTGATCGAATAAGAAGAAACTAGCACGCTGAACTCTAAAGGAGATATTCCAAACATTCTCACGAGCTGAGGCTCTAGTGGCATCATGATCATAAAATCCACGATATTTGTAAATTGAGCACTCGCCAACAATAAGAGTATTTTGAGTTCACGCTTTGACATAAACCCTAATATACTTCGAACGCTTCTATCTTGCTACTAATCTTTGTATGATTGAAACGTTGACTATTTGCGATCAAAGCGTTTCGCAAAATCACAACGTTGGCACAGTGGTTCTATAAGTGTCTTATTACTGAATCCTTTTCTCATCTCGCTTGCTTTTGGAGATTCTAATATGGACGATAAATCATTTTCAATGCAATTGCCTAAATCTATTACTGCTTCTTTATCTAAGCAGCAAGGAACTACAGTGCCATCAGCGTGGATTCCTATATGGTGATTTAATGCATGACAAAAACCCTTTGGTGAACGCACTGGTTGGTCCAAACTGGGCCATTCAAAACGTGAATCAAAATTCACATAGAGTCGATTGACTATTTTATAGCCCTTCGCTCTCCGGATATCGACCTTCAACTTTGAAAAATCAAAATTGTACTTTACTTCGATCAATTTCCTAATCAGTTCGTTTTTAGGCGATAAACTCATAGGATCCATTAAATCCCATATTCTATAGTTAATATATAAATCTGGTCGACTCTCAAATGCCTTGTCGACGAAATCAAATACTTTATTAAGATATGGCGACACGTCTTTTTCTCTATGATTAGCCTCAAAACTATGTATCGAAATATTTACCTGTCGAATAACTGGAAGTAGTAACAGTTCTATCTTTTGCTTCGTCAATAGTACGCCGTTTGTTGTAAAGTTCACGCGCAAATCATAACGAGTGCAAACATCTAAAATTTCTTTTAGATGAGGATGCCCGAGTGGCTCACCCATTAAGTGTAGACAGATTTCTTTTGTTTTACCTTGGATTTGAGCTGCGATATTCTCGAAACTCTCTAAAGGCATGACCTTTTTGTCGCGTAAAACAGGCGGGCAAAAATCACACTGCAGATTACAAA
>JAEYZS010000089.1 GCA_023427925.1 Pseudomonadota bacterium
CTTCTATAATGAAGGTAGAGCCCAACTCCTCAGATGAGACTTCTTCCTATACCATCCCCAATAGAAATAAACTAACATGATTTAAGGCTCTGCTCTTGAGTTGTACGGTTTAAAAGCTGTAAGAAACTCTCGCAGCTTTTTGCGTTTGAAATGATTTGCCGTCTTAAGAAATTGTTTCCTGCATAACCTGGCACAAATAAATCTCTTTTGGATTCGCCGATCAACTGGGCAATGCCAGCACCGCCACGATACTGAAAGAAAAAACCAAATGCAGACTCGTGATTTATTTTTTTAAAGATCATTCTTCTTTCGTGAGAATCAAGGAGATTCCCATAACATTTGAATGTTTCGTTCAATCCCCAATGAATATAGTCGACTATTTGGTCTGTAATACAAGGGGTTCGAGAAGCAAGACGTCCATTTTCATTAGAAGAGCTACATGATTTTTTTCTTTGATTGACGTAAGGGATTCTCTTCATAGCGCAGAGAACTTGATCTCTATTGATGTAGTTGGGCGCACGAAATTCTTTCAGATAAACCGATGATGATTTTAATGATAGATGTTCTCTGAATTTCTTTAAGAATGAATCTTGGGATGTAAGGTTCGGCTTCTCCATTTCATTTGCAAATATCCGGGCAGAGGAACTCCCAAAAAGACAGGAGTGCTGAGAGCTGAGCTCAGGTACGATTGCCTTATTTGGAAAGAGAAGCCTCCATCCAAATTGAAAACCATATTCCTTTTGCGGAGCAGGAAGAGCTTGTGCAAAGGACATAGTTTTCATCAATAGTATGATGAAGAAAAATACTAATATTCTTTTCATGAAGGGCGAGTGATAGCGTAATAGGCACTATTATTTAAGTAAAAAATTGTAAAAACTGATTTAAAGTAACTTTATTATAGAGAATTTTCAGTAAAAGGAGCAGAATGCCCCTCACAAACTCAACTATCGAGGAGAATTGTAAGAAATTTATAGTAAATCGATGGCGTATTTGCAGAGGTCTTCTGCAATTTCGATAGAAGCTTCAACAGCTTTTTTTGTGTTAGCATCTATGTCGACCTTTTCAGCTTGGGGAACAATTGGCTTATAGTCTAGCCAGATTTGCTCGGCTACGTTATTACAAGTGTACTCTTCGTTTTTTTCTATAAACAAATCATAATTGGCCTGAAGAGCTACCTTGTATGTGACCCATGTCTCGTACAAGGCTTGATTGGCGTCTTTTTCAGTAATTAAGTTCGGATCTATTTTTCCTTCGGATTTCTTTTCTGCCTCGAGAATTTTAGTAATATTTTCTGTGACGATATTGGAGTATCGATTGGTTTCCGAATGAACTGCATTGAGAAGATCGGAGACTATTTTCTGTTTTTTCGATGGAATGACTTCTGATTTAAGGTTTTGAATAAAATCTTGGACAGTTTGGTCAGCGGATTTTTGAGCTACGATCGTTGTATCCTGCGATGCTTTTTGAGGTAGAGCTTTTTTTGCCCAGCCGTTAATGGAAAACGCAACAACTATAAGAATGAGATTTATGCCTATTTTTCTACACACTGTAATTCATCCTCTTTTGAAGAACCGTTAATTGAACCTTCGGATCTTTTTATAGCTCTGATGTAGGGAATATGTTGCGCGACCAATTTTTCGAAGTCATGAGCTGGCATTCTAGCCAGATCCCTAAACCTTGCTTTTACCTCGTTAAGCACGCTTCTTTGAAACGCTGCTTTTCCGCCTCCGCGACCGAGTGGACCGTAATATATCAAAGAAACTATGTCGCGAATCTGCGAAAATTGTGGATTTTTCGCAATATTTGAATTCGGAAAGAAGTTTCTTAGAATATCATCCTGGGCTTCTTGCTTATAGTAAATGAAAAGTCCAAGGCCGTTTAGAATGTTTCTGTGAATTCCATCTTGTAGTGAGACAAAGTTACAAGTTTCATTAGGATGGAATAAACGCTTGTTGTGATCAGGATATGCTGCCTTGAGCTGGTTAAGAGCGTTGGTTTCTTTCTTTTGTGCAAGCTGATCCAAGCGGGCTTCTTTTTCAAAGTCTATGATCGATTTATACTCTTGGCATGATTGTTTGTTTTGGTTCATGACTCTGGCAAGATGTTTTCTTCCGCTAGGTCTTCCTCCGGCATCAAGTCCCAAAATTTCATTTTGCGCGATGCGGACTGTTTGCATTAACCCGTGGCCACCGTCATAAGAATAGAAAAACTTAAAAGTGGATTCGTTGTTAAGCTTTCGAAATACAGTTTGCGGATCTATTATAGTACCGGGAGTAGAGAGACAATCAAATGCATTGTTGAGTGCCCACTGAGTGTAATCCGCCATTCGCTGAGTGACACAAATGTCTTTGCTCGAGCGCACCTGTTTATTAGAATCTTCGCACATTATACCATTGTTAAACGCATTTTTTCCTCGAATAGACGCCTCTACGCAAGCAAGCTTAATGTGTGGCGCCTTTCGCTTTAGTAATTGAGCGATTGGTGAACTTGATGTTTCTTCGCATCCTATACAGGTTCCGGCTTCAGTAGGAATTTGATCGTTGGCCTTTCCTTGCTCATTCCACCACATGGAGATAAATTTGTATTTCTCTCTTTCTTTCTTTAATTCTGCAAGCGTGATCGGGATTTGAGTTTTTTCTTTGACCAATGCATCTATTGCGTCTTTGTCTTTTCCGATTGCTGCAATAATTCCATCGCTTTCTGCGAATTGTCTAACTTGGGGATTAGGATGACTTTGTAGTAGGGCTCTAATATTTCTTATTGCGGAATCAAAGCTCCTATTGTCTTGGTCAATTTGTCTATCGAAGTTCGCTTGATGGGAATCAAGTTCACTTTGGTAGTCCGAACTATTAAGCTTAGCTTCATCTTCAAGATCACCCATTCTTGCAGCATACAATTCTCGTTCTTTAGCTAAACGGTCCTTAAGCTGCTGAATAGTTCTACTGTAGTTTCTGATGTATTCTTCTCGTTTTTGTCGAAGAACAGACAACACTCTTTCTCGTTCTTGTTTTAGTCGCGCTCGAGCCTCTTGGATATCTCTTCGAATTTTTGAAATCTGTTGACGAGTAAGAGGTTTTCCAAAAAGAGGTGGAGAAGTCTTTTCACGTAGCTCTCTTGCAAGGGCTAAGTCTCGATCTCTAAAGCTTTCTTCGAGACGACGAATTTCGTTATCCATTTTAGGAAACTCTCGTTCAAACTTCTCTTGTGCATTGGAAAAATGCTCCCTAAAACTCTCATGGATTTTATCCATGGAATTTTGGGACAACAATCTCTGTCGATAAATTCGATAATCTTCACGTTTAAATGCTTCTTCTGACTTGTTGTTTGCAATAAGCATATCTGCGTGCTGATTTTCATGCTTATAGAAGAAATTCTTTAACTCTTGAAATGTAACTTTTAGTGTAGGGTGAGAATTAATATGAGGATTTCTTTCAAACTCTCTAAAAAGTTTCGGAATCTTATTCCGTTTAAACTCTTCTAGGTTTCTATCAATTTCGGGCAGGCGTCGTTCTAATGAGGCGATTTGTGTGTCGAGCTTTTCTGATTCTTCGATGAGCTGGTTGATTTTATTTGCATAGAACTTATCGCTCGATGGAGTATTCCCTTTTCCGATACAGGTCAGCGCTGGGTTGGCTTCACTTTCCAAACCAAAAAAAACAACTGCAACTGCAACAATATAAGCTCTTAAAACCACATCTTTATGTCGGTTTTAAGAGCCTGAATTTTTAGGGAATTTAAGAGAATTATTGTGTCAGTTTTCTAAGCACATGGTGCAGGATACCGCCGTTTTTGAAGTATTCTACTTCGACAGCTGTATCAAGCCGAGATTTCACTTTGATTTGTTCTTTATTCCCGTTTGCACGAGTAATTGTAACATCAAACTCTTGGCCAGCCTTTAATCCAGCTTCAATACCATGTATGTCAAAAGTCTCAGTACCGTCTAGGTTTAGAGTCTTTCTGTCTGAACCAGGTAAGAATTGCAGCGGAAGCACTCCCATTCCAATAAGGTTTGATCTGTGAATTCTTTCAAAGCTCTCGGT
>JAEYZS010000094.1 GCA_023427925.1 Pseudomonadota bacterium
ACAGAGTACTGGGTTCTTCTACTCATATGGCCGACATTTCCCGACTTACTGCTGAGATCCTGCTCGATTCACCTTATTCTGCAGGAATTTATTTCGAAAACTCTTCCCATATCCCAAAAGCACTGACCTCTTACGTGAGAACTGACTTGGGATCTCATGCGATCTTAAAACCCAATATGTGCGCTCGTCTTTTCCTGTAACTCTTTTCATGTCGAGTCCTTATTCAGAATGCACAGCTTGCGTGTTGGCGACTTTTTCTCTAGAATACCAGAATGTTCTTTAAGAAAGCCAAGCCTCGAGAGCAGTTGAATATTTGTATGACTTCATACAAATTTCCGATTTCAGACACCACCTCTGAGTATGGCTTTCTATTTCCAATTGCTCGGGGTCTAGTGCAGGCAGGACATAAGGTGACTGTCATTTCATCCCAGACCAACGCCACTCATTTTGAGCTCGAAAAAGACGGTGTAAAAGTTTATTTCATTGATCCCAAACTCCAAAGACGAACCAACTTTCCGACTGAAGTGAGAAAGAAATTTAGTGAACTTCATTCATCAATGAAATTTGACATTATACATAGTCTGGATTCCTGTGGAGCTCCAATCGCCAAGAGAAGGAAACTTTACAAGATTGCCACAGCCTTTGATGTGCGCGGCACGCAACTTTCACAACTTTTCTCCATTCTCTCAATGAAGCGTGAAAGTCTAAGCAGTATGATCAAAACTGATTTTGTAATGGCCTATAAATATCTGAGAACCTTTTGGGGCTCAGATCGACAAATTTTAAAATCTGCTGATGCTGTATTTGTGTCTTCTCCCGCAGAACGATTGGCATTAGAAAGGTATTATTACTACCCAGATGCCCGCATGTTTACTGTGCCGTATGGAATACAGTTCAAATCGGAAATAAATATCCAATCCATTGAAACGATCTGCAAGAGATATGAACTCACTTCGGACAATCAGTGCGTCGTAACTATCTCTGACATGACAAGTATTGATAGCCTCAAAAACATCTTAAGGGCTTTTCAGAAAGTTGCGATCAAGAAACCTGATTCTCGACTACTTATTCTCGGCGATGGTCCTCTTAGACATGACCTTGAATACGAAGTCTATAGCTTAGCTTTGGGCAATAAAGTCATTCTAACTGGCAATATCTCCAACGAAGAAATCTATGATTATATTTCCATTGGGCAGGTTTTTGTGAATTTGAGCTCACGCTCCACCGGATTTGAACCCAGCCTTTTGGTTGCAATGTCCCAAGGGAAAACCATTATTGGCTCTGAGGTTAGTGCTATTTCATCGATTGTGGAAGACGGGATCGAAGGATTTCTTGTTCGACCTGCTGACATTCAAACCTTATCTCAACTCATCCTTGATATTTTCCGGGGCCAACTCAATACCGAAGAAATCGGCAAGAGAGCTTCTCTGAAGGTTAAAGACCTCTTTGATACTGATAAAATGGTAAAAACGACTATCGACGCGTATATGAAAATCCTCAATAGATCTCACTATTAAGACAATCCAAGGCATTGAAGACCCATTGTTCGCGAGCGACGCGTTATTTGTTGGAAAATTAGGTCGAGGTTAACGATTCCCATTGAAATGACAAAATCACTGGGACAGACTTAAACGTAGGAAACAACTAATCATTTAAGGATTTTTGAATGACCAAAGCAGATCTTATAAATCTCATATCAGAAAAAGCAGGAATCACACGGGTCAAAGCGGAAACTGTAGTGAACACAATTTTTGATTCTATGGTTGAAGCACTTCAAAAAGGTGACCGCATAGAAATTAGAGGGTTTGGTTCTTTTGTTAATCGTAAATACGATGCTTATAAAGGCAGAAATCCGAGAACTGGAGAAGTCATCGAGGTTGATCAAAAGAAGTTACCATTTTTTAAGGTCGGCAAAGAGCTTAAAGAAGAGATCAATGTCAACGCCGGTCAACCTCTCCCGGAAGATAACGACTAATTAATCTATAAACTCATCGTCTTCAGGCGCTCCGTCAGTGGATGGGGCCGCCGGTGAAGAATCCTCCTGAATTTGAATATCCATCGCACCTTCTTCGAGCCGATTCGTATCATACTTAGAGTTAAATTCAATTTTCCACATTAAATTTTTAAGGCTCTTAGAGACAGTCGCTTGCCCCCACAACCCAACATGAAAGACATAACCTTCATCGTATTTAACATAGTATATAGAGTTTAACTCGCTCTTAAGATGATTTTTAAATTTTTGAAATGTACTATCTGCTCTTGAGTTTAACGCCGATGTTTTTATTATCTTCCAGTCTGCTTCGATTTTTTTGTAAAGCTGATACTTCGCAATTTTTTTGGCCTTTTCCACATTCTGAAGGCCTTCTTTCACCTCTAACAAATACCCTTGATACTGAGAGGAGTTTTCAAGGCCTTGAGAAATCTTTTGCTCAAACTCTTTAGCACGAGTCCTTTTTAGTTTTTGAAGATCTTTTTTAATTGCTCTTTCTTTTGAAGGAATGCCAAGCCCTTCTTTTTCAGCCAAATTAATAATTTTAGTAGGATTTACTCTCTCGACACCTTCACTTCTATAGGCGTGAGCACTATTTACTGAAATAAATCCTAAAAAAACTATACTTAGCAGAAAACTTTTTGAAAACATTTTGCCTCTCAAAGTGGAGATCGTGTATCTATTCTACCACATGAATACACCAAGACAACAATACCTTAGTTCAGAATGGAAGAAATATCCTTTTTTAGAACAAAAAGTTCTCACTGTACGAGACTTTTTAAAAGAGTTCTCAAAACTCAATTCGGGTGAAAAAAAATTAAAATCTGATGAATTTTGGCTCGCTGGACGAATATTTAAAGGCGAAGCTTCAAGTGGCAACCACTATTCCATCGAAAGCCAAGATGAGTCTTTAGTTTTGCTAATCAAGGATGCTTGTAAACTTTCCGAAAACTTCACAAATCATGAAATCCTAGTTACTGGTGATCATGTTTTGGTTAAGGGCTATTGGAACGAAGTTCAGGTCGAAGGTTTCGATGTCAAAGTTAAAAACGTGCATGCCCACAGCCTCCAACTGTTAGCTCCTTCATATGAACCTTATTACATTGATAATTTTAATTTAAAACGCTCCCAGCAGTGGCAGTTTTTTTTAAAGTTAATTCGAAAAACTTTTGATGTTTTGGATTTCACCGAAGTTCATACGCCGACTCTTTTAAAAGCTCCCGGCACAGAGCCTTTTTTGGAATTTTTTAAGACAGATCTTGAAGTTAATAAATCGAAAGAGACATTTTACCTCCCTACAAGTCCGGAGCTACACCTCAAGAAGATGATCTCTGCTGGTTGGACAAGGATCTATGAGATTAAAAACTGCTTCAGGAACAACGAAGTATCAGAGCATCATCAGCCAGAATTCTGGATGTTGGAGTGGTATAGGGCCTATTCACCTTTTGAGACGTTGATAAAAGATATCCAGGGAATTCTAAATTACTTAAAGCTTCATTGGCCTCACCCAATCGTTGGCCACGGCGTTCTCAAAGTCGTCACTGTAGCAGAGCTCTTTAGTGAGAAGTGTGAATTTGAACTGACTCCCACAACAACAAGAGACGAACTCTCTAAACTAGCCAAGAAGTTTGATATTGTGGTTAGCGATGAGGATTCATGGAATGATATTTTTTTTAGAATATTCTTAGAAAAGATTGAGCGGTCCTTAGGTTATGATGCTCCAACCGTAGTTAAAAACTATCCGCCATCTCAGGCAGCACTCGCCCGCGTCAACCCGGAAGGATGGGCAGATCGATTTGAGTTCTACTGGAAAGGTTTGGAAATTGCCAATGCCTTTCATGAGCTGAATGATCCTGATGAACAACTCAAAAGATTCAAAGAAGAAATTTCATTTAGGAAGCAACGTAGTGGCGAAGATATTCCTATTGATGAAGAGTTTATGAGAGCGCTACGATCGGGCTTCCCACCTACTGCAGGAATTGCCCTCGGTCTTGATAGGCTTTTTATGGCTTTGATGGATATTAAGGATATTACTAAAACGCGTCCTTTCTATATTAAAGGGGACCAATAGTTGCGAAAATAACAATTTACACGTCGCTAGATTTAAGATAGTCATCAACTTGAATATGAAATATAATTTGTTACTTTTTTTGGTTATTCCTGTCATTTCCTTTGCCCAAACACCAGAATGCAAAATTTCCGAAGCCGACTGGAAATTCTACTTTGCAATGGACTTTCAGACCTTTGATCAAACACTTGGCAAAGGCTGGCGAGCCCTTTCCGATAATTGCCCTATAGAAGCAGCGATCGTTATTGATCAGTATCGAAGCCACCATTCCAAAACTCTTGATCAAAAACAAAAAAGAATCCTCTTATGGCATGCCGGACAGGAATATGCCGTTGGAGGAATTGAAAAGCTGGCACTCATTCGATTTAGATATTCCTCAAACCCTGATGAGCCGGCCGAAGCCCATTTTAAATGGAATTCTTATGTCGCTGCCTCCATTGCTTTCTTACAAAAAGACTTTGAAAGACTAAAGCTTGAACGAAATAAAATGGCTAAGTATCCTAAAGCAAACGGCGTAAACTTAACGATTGTAAACAATATGGTAAAGTGTCCTGATTCGCCGTACAAGTTTGTGATATCAGGAGTTCCATTAATTGAGTGTATGAATGAAAGATTGGGCGATAACAACTAAAGACGGAATAATTGTTAAAATCCATGTTGTCCCCAATTCATCGAAAACTCAAATTGTAGGTAAACACGGAGATCGCCTTAAAATCAAAATCAAAGCTCCTCCCGTGGACGGAAAAGCTAACGAAGAAATTATTTCTTTTTTATCAGATCTTTTAAAAGTCAAAAAAAATCAGATTGATCTTATCTCCGGTCAGACCTCTAAGAGCAAGAATATACTTATCAGAGCACATGATGCAGATATAAATTTATTGGAGCCACTGTGAAAATACTCGAAACTAAAAATCTAATCCTTAGACACTATACTTCTGACGACGCTCAATTTATTATTCGATTACTCAACGAGCCTTCATTTATAAAAAACATTGGCGATAGAAAAGTAAATACCAAAGAAGCTGCAGAAAACTACATCGCCTCAAGACTTACAGCAAGCTATGAAAAAAATGGTTTTGGGCTCTATATGGTAGAGCTAAAGGACGGCACCCCTATTGGGATGTGTGGACTAGTCAAACGC
>JAEYZS010000123.1 GCA_023427925.1 Pseudomonadota bacterium
CACTAGAGGATTGATATCTCTAAAGTTATCGTAAGCTGCCGCGATTTCATCCATTTTGGAAATCAATGATATTGGCACAAACGTAGAAATAACCAAAGCCCCCGGCTTTGAGCTACCACCTGACATATATTGAATAGGCGCGATCACACGAATCAAGCTGCCCTCTTGAAAGTGGTGCATGGTACTTGAATCCGTGGCCTTTTTAATTCCCTTCTCTAAGAATTCCAAAGAAACTTTTGGAATATCTGGAATAGTTTTGTTGTCAGAGATTGATGAAACTCTCTCGCCAAAGAGACCTGGGTAGAATTCTACAACATCCAAACTGTAGAGATCTCTAAAGAAGTCGAGCTGTTTTGCAATAACACTATCAGATTTATTTTGAAGCTCTTTTACGATCTGATTACCAAAGTGGTAGTTCTTTTGTTTGGCCGTAAGATAATAGGAATTGGTGATTTCTAACGAATCTCTTAGGACAGCCGAAGTCTTGATGCTGAACCACTTGTCAAAGCTTGAGTTAATATAAAACACCGAGATAAAAAACATCAGTACCGTCGGTACAAAACTAAACGTCACAAAAGCAGCGATAAGTTTTGATTTAAGAGAACTTCCGATGACCTTACCGCTTCTTTCAACGAAAGTCTTAACTACGTTTCTAAAAACTAAGAAGGCTAAGAACAACAATAGAACAATATTAAAATTAACAAGGCCGAAGAAGAAAATCGAATGCATGAATGGCAATTCACGACTGAGATAAGCCAGGCGAACTTCAACGAAAGTCAGCAAAAGGAAAAGAACACCCAAAGAGATTGCAATTAGAATCTCTCTTTTACGCTTCTTTGTTTCTATTATAATTTCTGTTTCGGGATTTTGTCTTTTCACCAGGATCAACTTTAGAATTATTTTTGTGGAAAGACAAGGAATTGGGGCGGCCTTTTTAAGGCAGGTCGCCCTGTGACTCTATGGATTATTGGATATACTTTTTATAAATTTCAGTACCTACTTGGAATGCTGGGCCACCCTTACGAATTAAAGCCAAACACACTGCTTGAGCCTGAGTCTTATCTAGATTTTCCTCTGTAGCGCTTAAACCCGAAGAAACAAACGCAGAATCCAAGATGATTCTTGCATTAAAAGGACTCATCTTCACTTCTAGACCTTTTCTAAATACACTCGCATTAACAACTACACCATTTTCCATATGCACTCCTCGTTTTGGTTGGTTCTATTTCTTCTTTTTTATCTTCTTTAGTACTTCTGCCATTCTTAGTGCGGTTTCAGCAGCATCTCGCCCCTTATGACCATGCTTCCCACCCACTCTGTCTAGTGCTTGCTCTTCGTTTTCAGTAGTTAAAACTCCAAACACCACAGGCTTTACAAACTCAAGTTGTACCTGAGTACAGCCTCTCTCCGCAGCCTGACAAACGTAATCGTAATGCGTGGTCTCGCCGCGAATTACAGCACCTAAAGCAATCACAGCATCTACTTTTTTTGCTTTGAGAAGAGCTTTTGCCACAAGGGGGATTTCAAAAGCTCCAGGAACATGAACTAACTCTATATCCTTTTCCTTTATTCCCTTTTCTTTTAGAAATGCTAAGGCACCTTCTTCGAGCTTGAGAGTGATTTCTCTATTGAATTCTGCAACTACGACACCAATTTTCATCTGAAACATCCAAATTAATTTAAGAGTGAATCCTTAAATGTGTGACCCATTTTTTCTTTTTTTGTTTTCATGTATTTTAGGTTTTCTTTAGAAGGCTGGATTTCCAAAGGAACTTGTTCGACAACCTCTAAACCGTAACCTTTAAGACCAATTTTTTTTGCAGGATTATTGGTCATCAATTTCATTTTTGTTACATTCAAAGCTCGCAGAATCTGCGCTCCAATTCCATAATCTCTATGATCAGGCTTAAATCCCAAGTGAGCATTAGCCTCTACTGTATCCAACCCTTGCTCCTGAAGCTCGTAAGCTTTGATCTTGTTCACCAGACCGATGCCACGACCCTCTTGACGGAGATAGAGTAAGACACCCTTACCCTCTTTATTTATGAGATCCATAGCCTTGTGAAGTTGTGGACCACAATCACATCTTAAGCTTCCGAACACATCTCCTGTCATACACTCCGAGTGAACACGAACAAGGACTTCATCATCTGAAGAAATCTCACCCTTGGTGAGTGCAACATGTTCAAGTCCATTCACCAAGCTCTTAAATACCCGAACTTGAAACCCATCACCATACGCATTTGGCAATTGAGCCTTTGCCTCTTCCTCAATGAGAGTCTCATTTCTCATGCGATATTCAATGAGACTAACGATCGTACCGATTTTTATATTGTGTTTTTTAGCAAATTCGATGAGCTCTGGAGTTCGCGCCATCGAACCATCTTCGTTCATCACTTCACAGATGACCGCGGCTGGATTCAACCCTGACATCTTAGTGAGATCTACACTGGCTTCAGTATGACCGGCTCGCTTTAAAACTCCACCTGTCTGTGCACGGATTGGAAAAATATGTCCTGGTGTAATAATGTCTTGGGGCTTGGCCGACGGGCTAGCAGCCACCTGTACCGTTCTTGCTCTATCATGAGCAGATATACCCGTCGATATACCCTGACTCGCTTCGATGCTGACAGTAAATGCAGTTTTATTCGGTGAAAGATTTTGATCGTCTTTAACCATAAGCGGAATCCCAAGTCTTTCGATCTGCTCTGCTGTAAGACTTAAACATATTAAGCCGCGAGCTTCTTTAGCCATGAAGTTGATTTTTTCCGGCGTTACGAAATCTGCCGCCAGTATCAAATCTCCTTCATTTTCTCGATCTTCATCATCAATTAAGATCACCATCTTACCAAGCTTAATATCTTCTATAATTTCTTCGATCGAGTTCATCATTGCTCTACCTCAGGATCTTTTAGACCAGAAGCTCTAACGCTACAGGTTTCTTGGTAATGAATGGCAGCCTTTGCCATGTAATCAAATTCAATATTTACGAAATCACCTGATTTGATATTCTTTAAATTTGTTTTCTTGAGTGTTTCTGGAATTAAATAAAAACTTACAACATCGTCATCAACTTCATTTACAGTCAAGCTCACTCCTGAAATACAAAGAGAACCTTTCTTCCAAAGGTATTTTTTAAAAGCATCTGGGATTTGAACGGCAAAGAACAAAGTGCCTTCGTTGCTTAGGACATCCACAACAAATCCAAGAGCATCTACATGCCCCGTAACTAAATGGCCGTGAATGCGATCACCCAACTTCATTGAGCGCTCAAGATTCACTTCAGAATCCTTAAGTAGATTCTTCTCCCACTGAGTAATTTTAAGAGTTTCCGGTCCGATCGCAAACTGCAGGGAATCTGGATTGATTTTTTCTACTGTCAAACAAACGCCGTTGACCGCTATACTGTCGCCGATTTTAATATCATCAAAGTTTTCTGGTTTTTGGATGAGAACTTGATACACAGATCCGTTCTTTTCCGTACGT
Source organism: Pseudomonadota bacterium (assembly GCA_023427925.1). Lineage (GTDB taxonomy): Bacteria > Bdellovibrionota > Bdellovibrionia > Bdellovibrionales > JAEYZS01 > JAEYZS01. Next base: position 3,487 of record JAEYZS010000123.1, read on the forward strand.
AAAATTTTGGCTGTTGATTCGACTATTCCTGAGAACATTGTGGTGAAATCTACACCTTACAACGAAACACGTCAATTGAAGGCATCACCAATGAAATTTATCCCTCGGGAACCTTCACACTGACTAGTAAATCTACACCTTTAAAGGCGTTTTATTGCAGTTTGAAGTACCCAGTCACCTTGTTATTGGCTCGATTGAATTCTTGGCTGAGTACCCCTGCTTCAACAACCACCGGATAATATCCCGGAAGCCAACTGTCTTGAGTGAATTTAGCCGTCTTTTCAATGACTTGACCAGGCTTTAACATCTGTTGGTCGTTTGGTGCAAGTTCCTGGAAGCTTAGCCACTTCTCATCTAATGTATTTAAAGGAGTTAAATCGATTTTAACAGAAGTTGTAGGATATTTTGCGCTTTCCATGCCAGCATTTATCACCCTGTATCGAACTTCCACTGTGCGCTCATCCTTTTTGGTGACCACGACCTGCTCCAGTGGGACATAGATGTCAGGCTGTACTGTCCGAACGCGCCCCTCCCATTTTGCTTTCTCCGGCGTTACCGGGGATCTCGCTACAACATGATCTTTAATCACCGTCCATGCTTCTACTTTTGTATCTCTAATTTTTTTTAAACCGACGTCAGCTCCCGCTCTTTTTAAAAAATCAAATGCTTGCAGGATCCCCTCAGTTGCAGAAACCTTATAAAACTGATTTGGAACAACCCTCTTATTATTGATTCTCAGCCTTTTCACCACAAAGTAAGTCTCATCGCCATCTATTCGATAGCTAGCATTACTTACCTTTACTCCCATTCCAAAACGGACGAGCAGATTCACCAATTGCTGTAAAGTTTCTCCTCGCACATCCATGCTATAGATCGTCCAATTTCGTTTTTTGGTCTGACTCCACACATGCGGAAACATATTGTAAAAGTCTACTGTTGAAGAGGTCCCCGCAAAGAGATCTCTTCTAAAATATTGACCCACATCAAAAGCCGCATCAGTCTTTCCGGCTTTTCGAATAGCGTCCACTGCCCAGTTCCCTAAAACATCTTCAGTCATATCTGAATTGAGAGGAAGATTGACCTGTGATTCGAATATTTTGTCGTTAAAAATATTGCCTCTAAGGGCTTCGATCCTTTTTTGAAAACCTAAAACCATGTCCTGAATAAAGGAATTTTCTGGCACAGAATTGTCAATTTGGTGGATCTTATGGTCTGTAAGTGCAGTTTTGCCATCACTTTTTATTGTCAGTTCATACTCACCCAAATATTGCGCCCAGTAACCCGCATGAACAATCGGAACTCCATTCGTATATATCGGTTTTTTTGTAAGCATATGAGTGTGACCGCCAACAATTAGGTCAATGCCGGGAACTGATTCAGCAATCTTCTTATCCACTTCAACACCAAGGTGAGTGAGCACTATAACTG
>JAEYZS010000176.1 GCA_023427925.1 Pseudomonadota bacterium
TGCGCGGTAAATAATACGAACAGGCTGGTCATTTAAAACTCCGTCAATTAGATTTTTGTAAGTGGGATTCTTTTTAAGTTCGTTGAGATAAAAACTCTGCCAAGCGATATGACGTCCTTGAATTTCGTAAAGGTCTTTTAGGGTCTTATCCCATCCTACTTTTTCGAAACATTTCATGGCTACACTAAGGCAGGAGATCGCATCATCATAAGCCCTATGCGCTTGATTCTTTTCGAGATTGAAGAATTCAACCAACGTTTGCAATTTATGATTTGTGGACTCCGGGAAAATTCTTCGTGAAAGCAAAGAAGTGCAAAGCGCTGAAGTCGAAGGAGCCACCAAACCTTTTTTTTCAAATTCGATTCCGATAAATCCCATATCAAATGGACAGTGATGGGCAACAACAACAGCCCCTTGTATAAAGTGATAGAATTCTTCTATTTTTTCTTCTATACGCGGACTATTTTCAACCATCTCGTTGGTTATACCGTGAATTCCAATGATAAAATCGGACATCTTTTTACGAGGCTTAATTAATTCAGAATATTTATCTATAATCTTGCCATTTTTCCATTTTACAGCAGCCAACTCACAAATCTCTGAATCCAGAGGATAGCTCCCTGAAGTTTCAATATCAAATGCGACAATTGTGAGATCTCTTATCTTAGTTGAAAGATCCATGTTCTATTTTTCTGTTACGGGTTTTGTTATTACTCTTCCCACCATCCGATCAGACGTTACTGGGCCAAAGCGTGTGGAGTCGAAACCGCCTGAAGGACTTTCTCCGAATACAAAATAGACACCGTTTTTGATGCCTTCTTTAAAATTGCTTTCATATAATTTTATCATTCGAGACTTTCTTTCTGAGAAAGCGTAAGCTTCCCCTTTAGAGTTTTTTAGCAAATTACCATTAACAATTACATTTAACTTTTCTCCAGAAGGAGTCACCGCGTACTTATCTCCAGGCACCATTTTAATATATTTAAAAAGAGGTTCCTTTTTTCCAGGAGACCGAATCATCACTATCTCGTCACGAGCGCCTTTGTTACAGGCATAATAGTTCATTTCTACTTCGATCTTTGTGCCATCAGCAAACAGATCCGTTCCCTGCTTAGAAACTTTGACGGTTTCAACTCCGGTTTGACAGCTGACTCCCTCTTTTAAGGTACCATCCTCGTTCCAAGTATTTTTTTCGACTTCGACTTTTCTATTCAATGAATAAAACAGACCGCCTGCTATGAGTATTACTCCCAAACCGACAACGATAATTGGCACAAGGTTGGCTTTTAACTTATCTTTAAAACTATTGCTTTCCATGTTGATTTAACCTTTGTTGGCCTATCTTTCAAAGATATAATAAATATTAAAATATGTGAAGTAAGTGTTCACGAAAAGGTCTAGGCGAATGACTATTGGATAGTATCGTCGTAAAGAATCCCTTGAAGTCCAGTTCTAAGTGATGCGTTGGCCGCGTTATTTATAAGAGTTCCAGGTCTACCATAAGCGATACCCGCGCTAGCGTGTACGGTTAGCCCCCCACCTACCCCAAAAATTCCACCTGAAGTTACGGCTAGACCAGGCAAGTTTTGTGTTGGCACAGAGAAATCGACATCTCTAATTGCTGCATATAAACTGATCTTTCCATCAGGCATCTTGGCTTTAATTTTGAATTGGATGACTCTTGCGTTGCCAGGGTTTGGGACAGGATACTCTACTCGCAATATGCCGTTGTTACACTCGCCGATCGGAACACCCGATCCATCGACCCACGAGGAAGGATTACTCATCGACGCTGGAACAACATCATAGCTGCTACTTCCAATATTGATTTTCAATGCACTTGTATATTTAGGACAAATTCCATGTAAAATAATTTTTGCATGGGCACCGTTTACCTCTATCTCGTGACTATTTACCTCAACGCTTTCGATAACGTCTTCGTTTTCCATCTTGGCCATACAGCTTGCCACCATGGAGGCCACAGCTAAAATTTTAATAAAACGAAGAACTTTCATACGCTCTACTTATCGGAGTTGTTTAATCTTCTCTAAATACTTACTCAAGAGGTGTTTCAACTTGAAACGCTTCACCTATTTGTTTTTGGTATTTGTTTTTTTTGACTTTGAAGCTCTCTTTACGAAAGTCTCATAAGGATTCTTACCTTGAACCTTATCGTCAAACGCATCTTCTAATTTTCTTGGTTTTCTACCATCGGGCAGGAAATCTTTTTGTTTTATCTCAAAAATAATCATGCCTTGACGTGTCCCAGATTGAGACACAGTATTTTTGGTTGATTTACTTGTTCCAACCACATCGTTAGAATCGTGTTCGAATGACGACTTCACTTTATTCTGAATGAGATCAAGTCTACTCTTAGCAACCCATTCCGCATCTCGGTCCGACATCATAGATTCCGTGTAGAATAAATTTGAACTCACATTTACGACTGAATACTCGAGTCCTTGCGTGATAGCTTCGACCTTAGCCATTGTTTGAATAAAGGCCGGTGCTGGCTTGTTGCTTCCTCTTTCAAAAAGATATCTTTCAGGAATTTCAAAAGTTACAGAATCAGCTTCCACATTCACATTGGCCGCCATCTCCCCAAGCTCCTGAGCAATTTGCTGCATAACTATTTTTCTTGAACCCATCGCCATAAGATTTGGCGTAAAATCTGCTGGCTGCATAAAATCTTGGACTGTTTTGAGTGGCTGATTCACTAAATCTAAGAAAAGTTTTTCAAGAGTTAGCTCAGCACCATAACTTGTAAATTGATGCTCCAGCATACTTGGCCCAGTAAAATAAGATGCAACTTGCTTTTTCACTTCTTCCGACTGATTTAAAAGCCACATAACTAAAAAGAAACACATCATCGCGGTCATAAAGTCCGCAAACGCAACTTTCCACGCACCACCATGATGACCGTGGCCACCTTCGGTGATCTTTTTTATTACGATGACTTTTTTTTCTTCTTTTGCCATATCTTAACCAGTACTTCCTATGCTGCTTTCTTCATATCACGAGTAGTTGAATCCATTTCTTCAAACGAAGGTCTATCCACTGGATAGATGGAACGTCTTGCGTATTCCACACATACAAGTGGAGGCGCACCTTTTTGAAGAGCAACTAAAGCCGCCTTTATTACTTTTAAGTATCTTCCTTCAGCATCCATATTTTTTTGCATTTTTGTGGCAAGTGGGCCAAACATACAGTAACCAGCCATAACCCCGAAGAATGTACCAACGAGAGCGGCGGCAACTGACTGACCGATGGCCTCGGTTCCCTCTGTCAGTTTTCCCATCGTCAAGATAACCCCTTGTACCGCAGCAACGATCCCCAGACCCGGCATCGCATCCGCAGTATTGGTCATAATATTTTGAGCAGCGTGCTCTTCTTCATGAATAACTTTGATATCTTGATCGAGTAGATCATCGACGTCGTATTGAGATAAGTCTGCGGAGAGTGTGATCTTCATCGTGTCACAAAAGAAATCCACTGCATGGTGATTCTTGATGAACGAAGGATATGCTTTAAAAATTTCACTATTCATAGGATCTTCAATGTGTTTTTCAACAGCTTGAGGTCCATCTTTTCTAAAGACCTGGAAGATTCTATAC
>JAEYZS010000222.1 GCA_023427925.1 Pseudomonadota bacterium
TTCTAAAACGACATTGTGATGGCCAATGGAGAGATTCTTAAAGCTAAGCATTGTTCCGCCCCTTAAAACCCTGAAGTAAAAAATAAACCAAGATGGGCGCGCCAATCAGTGCCATGAGACTGCCTGCGGGAATTTCCATATCTGAACTTAAAAGTCTTGAGATGATATCCGCAATCAAAAATAATGACGATCCGATCAGAGGTGCAAAGACAAGAGTCTTTTCGTGGCGGCGGGTTTTTGTTAGCGCATAACTAATGTGTGGAGCAACAAGACCGATGAAGCCCACAAGACCCGCAATAGAAACACTTGTAGAGGTAAGCAGACAAACAAGTATCACGAGCTGTGTTCGTAATTTCTTTGTATCTGTACCCAGATTAATAGCTAAATCTTCGCCTAAGAGAAATCGATTGAGATGCACTCTTTTAGAAATGCCAAACACAAAGCAAAACATAAATAGCAAAAGTAAAAAAGGCCACCAGTGGTCTCGCGGAGTTCCAACTTGTCCCATCATCCAGAATATTGCCAGTTGCATTTTAGAAGGTTCTAACAAAGATATAATTAATGTGACAAGGGCGCCGCAAAATAGAGAGATCATCACTCCTATTAGAATCATGGAGTTTGATTTCCACAAAATCTTTTTTTGTGAAACACCCAATACAAAAAACGTAACAATAAAACATCCTATTACAGCCCCGAGAGGTAGGGACGCCCACGTAGGTTCTATTCCAAACATGAGCGCAACAACAGCACCCAAGGTAGCTCCTCCTGATAGTCCCAGTGTATAGGGTTCAGAAAGAGGATTATCGAGGATAGTTTGTAAGATAACTCCACAGTAACCCAACGAGAGGCCAATACTAATAAGCGCAAGACTTCTTGGCAATCTCAACTCCCAAAGAATATATCTAAAGGCCTCATCGTTTGAGGAAGATAAAATATGCGAAAACATCTCAGTAAACGAAATGTGTCCTGCGCCAGTGGCTAAAGAAAATAATAAAAGTAAAATGTTGATAATGATCAAGACAGCAATCATTCAGAGGCCTTTAGCGGTTTTATCTGCGAGCAGACCTTAATGACCTCTGTTGGAAACCTTAAGGACAGTCGTCCAAGAATATCGCCATTTCCTTTTATGATCCTCGTATTTCTTGTAATTGGATTTTCTCTCCAGAATGCTCTAATGGATTCAAAGTCGCTTGCTTGATTGAGCATCCCAACGGCAATTATAATTTCGGGTTTTCTGTTTAATACGCTTTCAAGTTGGATTTTCTTGTAACCCTCGAGATTATCAAAAATATTTTTTAAGCCACATCTTTCAAAAGCTCTAGAGATAAATGTATCGTGGCCAGCAATATAAATTGGCATATGATCAACTTGGATCAGTATCTTTTCATTTGTTCGAGGAACATGTTCAAGTTTTGCCCATTGAGATTTCCATTTCGCTATAATGTCTTCTGCTTTCTTTTGCGCTTTAAATTGTGATCCGATTGTTCTTACCATCTCTTGATAATCATCAAGGGTTCTTGAGTTTAGTACTTTGTAATTTAGCTTTGCATTCTTTAATGCGCGATCAATCGAGGGATCCCCCTCTTTAAAAACCAAAACATGGGTGGGATTAAGACGAACAATTTTTTCGATGGAAGGTTGTAGATACGAGCCGACGGTGGGAAGACTTTTGGCGGCTTCTGGATAATTAGAAAAACTTGTTGTACCTACGATATATTTGTCTAACTCCAAATCATAGAGAGTTTCCGTGATGGCGGGGCTAAGGCTTACGATGCGATATTCTTTTTGTTCTGGAAAAGCTAAAGAGCTACTAAAACCTAAAGACAGAAATATAGCGAGGAATCTCAACTTAAAAAGATTTTTCAGCAAAGACAAAGTATTGGGTTTTAGGCTCTGGGAATCCATAGGTAAATTCTCTTTCTTTACCCAATAAATTTAGAACACCTGTTCTAAAATTCCAATCATTAAATCCTGAAGTACGCATGGTGAGATCTAGCGTGTACCAGTTCTCATGATCATTGGTGTTGTCGAGCTTATAGGCGCTCCAGAATGTGTTGTGAACTTCAAATACAAACGCAGCAAGCTGAGCACCAAGCAGAAGATAAGCTTGGCTTGTGGGAACTAGCGGCATTTTGTCGCCAGTTTGCTCGTTCTTAGACTCCATGAGCGAATATGATAAAAACGCGTGATATATCTTGTAATCGGTAGAGGCTTGAATTTCTACACCATTCGTTTTGACGCTATCGACGTTTTCATAAGAATAAGGCGCGGCAGGATAGATGTACTGAATAAAATTTTTGTATTCGATGGTATAAGCTGAAATTTTTAATTTGTTCTTTTTATAAAAGAGCTCAGTGCCTAATTCTATTTGATTCGAAGTTTCTGATTTCAAGTCGGGATTTCCGACAAAGGGGTCAACCCCTCCAATATTGGCAAATCGTTGTACAAAGTCAGGTATTCGAAGCCCCTCAGAGTAGGACGCCCACATAAGATAGTCGTCGTGAGTTTGCTTAAATAATATATTCTTTACGACTTCATTTTGATCTGGGAAATATCTTAACCCTGCGAGAAGAAAATCTTTGTCTGAAATCTGGGACCTAAAAATCAACCCATGCTCAAAATGATCGTCGTGCATTTTTTGAACGCCTGAATCCGGACTGTCAAAATCATCGCGAGAGAAATCAGTAAAGACCTCTAGATTTGAAAAGCGAAATTGGTAATCAGTGCTTAGTGAGTGAAGTGTTTTGGTTACGCTGTATTTGCTGGCATTATTGATGTCGTCGCTCAGAGTATGGCTAATCTTATAATTTAAATTCCAAGCGGGATCTAATTTGTGC
>JAEYZS010000234.1 GCA_023427925.1 Pseudomonadota bacterium
ACCTAGAGCTTGAGAGACTAACACTTGCGGCAATGAGCTTAGGTATCGCTCGTAGATCTATTCATGAAATGAATAAGTACGCGACGCAAAGACATGCCTTCGGAAAACCAATCCGTAAGCTTGGCCAAATTCAAAAGTACATTGGCGAAAGCTATGCCGAATTTATGTCAAGCCGGGCTTATGTTTATGATACGGCAAGAAAGTTAGATCTTGCTAAAGGTGGAAACCGTTTGGATTCAGATGGTGTGAAGCTTGTTGCCGCAACGATGGGTAAGAAAGTTGCCGACAATGCTATGCAAGTTATGGGTGGCTATGGATATGTGACCGAGTACATCGTAGAAAGGCTTTGGAGAGATGCAAAGCTATTAGAAATTGGTGGTGGCACCATCGAGGCTCATCAAAAGAATATCACTGTGGACTTAGAAAAATCAGGTGAGTCCTTAGCGTGACAATCTTTGGAATCACCATTTTAGAGCCGACAACTACGATTACAGATTTTATTTTGGCTGGAATGAGTTTTTATTTCGGACATGTTCTTTATTGGCATCATCAAAAGCTTGGTAAAAATAATTCTTTCGATAAAAGATATTCTCAGTATTGGGCGATGACCTTTTTGTTTTTAGGTCTGGGCTCATTTTTGGGTGGTGTCTCTCATGGATTTGCTTATTTGAAAGCAGAGCACACTTTGATGATCGCAACATGGCCGTTCACTGTTTTGAGCATTGCGATGGCAAGTTTTTATTTATTTCTTGCCACTTCGCTTGAGTATTTCCCAAGTGTGAGAAAGTGGCTTTTTATTTTGGGGTATCTCAAGCTTATGGCTTTTATGCTTCTCATGTTCGGATATCCCAAGGAGTATTTCGGTGAGTTTCAAAACGTCAGCTTTAGTTTGGTCATTTTAGATTACGCACCTGTAATGCTTTGGTTACTTACGATGAATATGTGGGAATTTATAAAGAAAAAATCTAAGCCTGCAAAAATCATGATCACAGGAATTTTACTTTCTGTGATCGGAACAGGCATCCAAATGTCAGGATTTGGTTTTCATAAGCACTTTAACCATAATGATATTTACCACGTCATTCAAATGGCCGCGATTTATCTGATGTTTAAATCGGTCACACTCAAGAAACTCTACTACTAATTAGTGGAGATATCGTTGCCCTATAATATTATTGATTTCTTGGTCGCGGTCGTCGCCAGAAATAAAGCTTTGAAGAGCAGAAAGCTGAGACTGTAATGTTTCCTTGGCCGCTTGGATGGCTTTATAGACATCCAGGTTCTCGCCTATTGCGGAGATGTTTCCGGCCTCAGTTTCAAGGTTTATGACCACCTTCATCTTTTGTCTTTTCTTATTCTTTTTTAAAATGGAAGGATCTTCTACCACAATAGAGACGTTGGAGTGTTGTGGCAGAAGACCTTCTAAGTCTGCTAATTGCTGATAAATAAAAGCTCGAATTTCGGGGGCCGCATTATTGAGATTGTTCATTGTGGCTTTCATATTGTTATGACCTCCATCGGAGTAAAATAGTTAGTTCGAGGAAGTTAATCTGGACTCCGTACCTACAATTTGAGCCTAAAGGGCAGAAAGTCAACCCAAATGCCTTAAGCAATTGAAATGACTAATTTTTAACACAATTTCAAAGACTTATTTACCACCTCCGACCAAGATTTTTCACAGGGCTCCGTCCCCATTTTTCCAGGGCTCCGTCCCTATGTTTTGGGGTCGGGGATTTTGACACATCTCTTCATGGGAGGGTTTTTCATATCGTTAGAATCTTAAATGTGATTCAAGAGAGGATCATTTATGCGTCCATTTGATAAAACTCACATTCCCATCCCCGAGGTTCAAGTCGAACTTCCGAGCTGTTTTCAGAATCTGGATATTGAAATTGGTTGTGGTGTCGGGTTTCATCCCATCGATTACGCCAAAAGATATCCAGATCGACTACTAGTCGCCATCGAAAAGACCAAAGAAAAATTTGATAAATTTGTAGGTCGACTGGAAAGACATCCTCAAATTAAAAATGTTGTTCCAATTCATACCAATGCTGTTTGGTGGATTGCTCATCAAATAAAGCCAAATACTGTTGATAGATATTTTATTTTATATCCAAATCCCTATCCTAAGGATCCACAAAAACGATTTTTCCAAATGCCTTTTATGAGCTGGGTGGTTGAAACTCTGAAGTCTGGCGGCACGATCACTCTTGCAACAAATGAAAAATATTATTTTGATGAATCGTTAGAAAACGCTCAAAAAATTTTTGGATTACAAGTCATCGAAAAAAGAACTGTCGATCTGAATGAAAAACCTCGCACTCACTTTGAAAAAAAGTATCTCGAGCGCGGTGAAACTTGTTACAATTTGATTTTACAAAAGGCTTAGTTCGGAATGGACCAGTCGATTGGAGCGAGTCCCTTACTTTCGAGATACGCGTTGGCTTTTGAAAAATGTCTACAACCTAAAAATCCTCGGTGAGCAGAAAGTGGCGATGGGTGAACGCTTTCTAAGACACAATGTTTGTTTCTATCTATAAAAGCGCCCTTCTTTTGTGCGTAACTTCCCCAAAGCATAAACACAATATTTTCTCTTTCGCGATTTAAAGAACTTATAATTTTGTCAGTGAAAAGTTCCCAACCACGTTTTTGATGAGAGCCAGCTTTTGCAGCTTCGACAGTGAGAGTTGCGTTAAGTAGCAACAC
>JAEYZS010000272.1 GCA_023427925.1 Pseudomonadota bacterium
GACCATGGCCGGAGTCATTATCATGTTTAAAAGTCTCCGCTCCATTACTGTAATGACTTTTACTACGTCTGCTGAATTCCAATTTTCTGCGTGGTAGACAAAGAGTCTAAATATATAAAATAGACCCGCAAACCAGCAGACAACAAAGATAATATGAAAAGCCTTTATTAATAGATAACTCAAAAACTAAACTCCAGAGGAAAACCTTTTTGGTTGGTTTTCAATTTCACTCTTTACATACTTATCAATTTTATTGCAAATATGTCGAGCAAAAGGGACTCCTAATTCTGTAATTTGTAATTCTTTATCATCTATATTCAAAAGTCCTTCGAGTCTCATTTCATCAAAATTACTCTTAGAGATATGAGCATCAATAGGAGTTCTAAAGTTTGTCATAAGATTTAAAATATGCTTTTTTACTGCCTGATCCTCAGCAGTTAGGATGTGACCGTGCTGGGTCGGAATTGAATTGAACATTTCAACATATTGGTAATATTGCTCTAGATTTTTTCGATTCTGGTGAAAGGAACTTTCGGTTTCTGAAATTGCGCTTGTTCCGAGCCCCAAAAGGACGTCGGTAGAATATTCCGCGTACCCCATAAAGTTCCTATGTAAAGTTCCATTCTTAAAGGACTTCGCAATAGCATCATCTGGAGCCGCAAAATGATCTATGCCTAATTCTATATATTGTTTTTTCATAAATTCGGCTTTGGCTGTTTCAAAAAGCTTTCGTTTATTGAAACCCTTTTTCATTTCAAGTCTTTCAAACTTTCCGTGCGCAGGACGAAGCCAAGGAACGATAGCCAAACTATAAAGCGCGATTCGATCTGGTTTTAATAGCATCACCTTTTCTGCCGTAATCTTCATAGATTCTTCAGTCTGCCCTGGAAGCCCATAGATTAAATCAAAGTTGATTGATTTATAACCGAGGTTTCTTGCCATATTTGTGCAGTTTTCAACCATCTCAAACGGCTGTATTCGATTTACATATTTCTGTACGCGCTCATCAAAGTCTTGAACTCCTAAGGAGACTCTATTAAATCCAAACTCCCTCAGGACTACCAACTGTTCCTCTTCACACCTTCTCGGATCAACTTCTACTGAACCTTCAAACTGCTGAGGGTCAATTTTCAGATCTTTAAAAATATTTTCCAGCAACCTTCTTAAATTCTCACTGTGAAAAAATGTCGGAGATCCACCTCCAAGGTGAACCTGTCTTACATATTTATTTTTTAATTCAGGCAGGCTTTTTAAATAGAAACTCCATTCTTTTAACACTGCATCTACGTATCGACTCTCTTTCGTATGATCTTTTGTGATGACGTTATTACATGCGCAAAAGGTACACAGACTTTCACAAAACGGTAAATGAATATAGAGGCTCAAAGAGGTATCCTTTTTATCCAAGGCCTGCGTGAGGTCAGAGATCCAAGTCGCAGTTGTCACATTATTGGCCCAATTAGGAACAGCGGGATAACTTGTGTATCGAGGCATTGGTATATCGTATTTTTCAAATAAATTAGGATTTAAATAGTTGCTCATAGTACCTCATTGCTTTCATTTGCAATTTATACCATAGACACGTGATTAAACATGACTCAGATCATAGGTAGGCCATAAAAAAGAGGCCGAACTTTTAATTCGGCCTCTTAAGGGAATAGGAGAACATTTAGGGGTTACTGGAAAAATCTCATATATCGAGACTGAGTATCTTGAATCTTGCTTTTAATAGCAGCCATCGTGCTTTCAAGGGATGCCTTGGAGCTATCAAAACTTGCAAGTTCTTTATCAAGCTGAGCGAGTCTTTGAGTCGCTTGAACCAGCCTTGCCTCTTTTACTTTTAACTCCTCGCTGAGTTTTACCAAGCGAGTTTTTTCTTGAGGCAATTGGTTTTTAAGTTGCGCATCTTCAGAAGTTAACTTCGACAACAAATTATTAGCATTTTCAAGGTGTGACCTTGCTGATTCGAGAGTTTGCTCTAGCTTCGCATAGCCAACACTTTGGTCAAAGCGATCAAGCTCAGCTTGAGTACGCTTAACTTCTTGGCGTAGATGTCCTAATTGGCTTTCGAGTGAAGAGATTAAGTTTCTAAGGTCGATGTTACGACTTTGTAGACGTGGAATCTGGTATTCCATTATATCACGTCGCTCTCCCTCCGCTCTCTCCATTTGAGACTGGATGCTGTTAAGTTTTGATGCCGCTTCATCATAGGCTCTTCTTAGACGATCTTCTTCACGTCTAACGTCACTTTCGATTGAATTTTTAATGCGGTTCATGTCGCTTTCTGCACTACTTAACTGACTTTCGAGTCGCCTTACGTCACTTCTTTTCGAGCTCACATTGCTAGACAAATCTCTCACCTGGCTTGCAAGCGAGTCGCAATTATTGTCAGGATTAGATTTGCAATGATTAAGCTGGGACTCTGCACGCTGAAGATCCCGCTCTATGGACCTAAGACTATCTTGCTCTCGACTCACTTCACGCTCAAGTCTTGCAACATCGCTTTGGAGTGACAAGTACTGACTTGAACCATTAAGGCGTCTTCTAATCTCAGCAGTTGCGTTAAAGTTTTGATACTCTCTGTATCTACGATCAGCTTCGGATTGAGCCGAAGACAGATCGCTTCTTAAACGTTGAATTGTATAAGAAAGGTCTTGTGCCTCTCTATCAAGTTCTTGGATTTTACGATTATTGCTGCTGATTTCATTTTCAGATGAGGAAATTTCACTCAGAGCATTGGATAGGTTTTGCTCGGCACTTCTTAAAGCTCTTGCGAGTTCATTGTGCTTTGGAACATGAGGAGCAATTTTCTTAGAAGCATCATCATAAATTGCTTGCCTAGAGGCTCTTTGTTTCTCTGCAGCTGGAATTTCAGTTTTAAGCTGTACGAGTCTCTTTTCCCCGATTGCGATTCGTGATTGAGTGGATTGAATATCTTGCTTTAAACCTGGAATAACCTTAATGCTTAAGTCACTTTTTTCCACTCGAAGGGCATCTCTTTCTTTGAGATTTGGAGCATTGGCTTGTTCAAGCTTCTGAAGTTTGCTTTCTTCACCTAAGAGTGCTGCGTGATGATCCGCAATCTCGTAGTACAATGCACGAATTTGTGAAAGAGACTGGCCATCAAATACAGCAGGGTTCTGATCAAATGTGGCTGGATGATTCGTTAATGCCGAAAGCCTTTCATCGACCAAGGCTTTGCCATAATTACAACGCTTTTCCATTGAACTGAGAATGTGTGCAGCACCCTTTAGTTTGAACTTTAGTGTTCGTCCTTTTGAATTGTGTGCTTTGACCTCAAAAGTTTTTGCGTTAGACTTTAATGCATCCACCAGCATTTTAGTTTCATCTGGCAAGTACCATAAGGTTTGATTTTTATCCCCAATATCAGATTGGTTAAAGATCAGTAGTTCGCTACCAATTGTTGCAACTGCAAGTGGGCCATGCTCAGCTTTTCCCTTTTCATGTAGAAAAACCTCTACGGGCATATTTGAGTTTTTCACTTTTTGGACCTTTAAGGTGTAATGCCTTATCACACCTCTATCCTCCGTCGAGGCCTCACACACAGTTGTTCCATCGGCAGTAATTTCGTTCAGAACCCAACTATCTTTCTTCTCGACTTGCGCTGCCGATGCCCCGTAAGAGGCCAAACCAACTAAAACCATTATTGCCAAAGACTTCCCCACACGCTCCTCCTTCAACCTTACCTGGGGCCATTTTGCTTCCCCACAGGTCTATTATTCAATTAGCGTGCCTAGTATGTTGGTGTCATTTCGAGCTATCAACTTTAGCATCTCGACTTTGCAGTTCTTATCCTAAAGATTCCATAACCAACTATGAAGGAGTTACTGCCTACCACCTTTGCGAAGCTGATTATAAACCTGCTCGTATGGCGTGTCTTTAACATTGATGCCATGCTTTTTTAGGCGCGGCGAAACGGCGGGCCAGGCCTTGTATTCTAACCCAGTAGAACGTGCATTGATGGTTTCCATATTGGGAAGAGCTACCACCTCATCAATGGATGTTAGCCCAGCATTTTTACTCACATCTAGTTTCGTGAGTTGATTTAAACCCTTTAACCATTCTAGGG
>JAEYZS010000002.1 GCA_023427925.1 Pseudomonadota bacterium
GATTCAGAGTCTCTCCAAACCTAAAGCCGAAGCAGTTAGTCATAAACTTGCGATGGATGAAGTCAAAGAATTTCGCCAACGAACAAACGACTCCGAAATCAAGAAAATTGATGAGCAACGACAAGGCTTTGTACGGGCACTCTTTAAAAAAGATTAATCAAAAAAGATGAATTAAATACGATTTGTCGGGAAATTAGAATTTAACGATTGAAGTTACTTTTTCTTTTTGAACAATAATCCTACGACATCTTTGAGGTCAGCTTTCATAATGTCCACAGGTTTAGAGGACTTCTTTTGTAGTGTGATGATATGAAGCTCTCTCTGCGCTTCAATAAAGCTTGGGGTTAATGAAAGAGCGTGTTTAACGGTCTTTTCGGCGCTATCGAGATCACCAATTTGACGTAAATAAAGTCCTTTAACAAAATAGTAAGTGGAGTTGTGACGATCTTCAGGTGGAATTCTGTTAAGATCTGCTTCTAAGTTTTTAAAATAGTTTTCCACGTCCGACGTAGGAACAGTTAAAAGTTTCGCCCAAATCAAATGAAGCCTCATGTCCGAGGTAGGCGGACGTAAGGACATGGCCTTTTCAAACATAACAAGTGCTTATGCTGCCTGATTTGTCTTAAGGAGTGAGCGACCATCTTCGAATAGAGATTCTGATTCCAGAATTTTTTCGGCAAATCCTTTTTCAAGCTCTTTGATGTACATAGCGCGTTTATTGTCGTCGCTCAGAATTTCATTGGCTTTAGAAATCTTTGCAAAAATATAAGAAGTTAACTCTTTTACTTCGGTTGGAGCATCTGGTGGAACTTTGTCTGGATGGAATAACTTTGAAAGCTCTAAGTAAGCTCTTCTAATCTCTTTTGACTTTGCCTTTTCACTGAGACCTAAGATTTCAAAATGATTTTGATGATCCATTTCTCTTCTGAGTTTCACTAAACGATCAAGGTGTGATTTGTGATCTTGAGGTTTAGCTTGTTTATCGAAATAGATAAACTCCTGAGTCATAAGAAGGTGAACAGCGTGGAGAATATCTTCTTCAGAATACTTTTTGGCTTCAATAAGTTGTTCAATGGTCACCCCTTGAGTCATCTCTTGAGCAAATCGAGGCATACGGTTTAAAGGTGGCAAAGTATGAATAGGGGAAATATCTGCGTAGAGCGATCCTCTCAGAATTTTTTTATCGAGAAATGGCATGTAGAAAGTCTTTAACCAAGTTAATGAAATCTTCGAGTGAAGCCAATCACTCACAAATCTCTGAAGGGTAGGTATGTCCATTCCCAGTGCGTCTGGATCTGTGCCTCCTTCCTCAATTTCGATATCATATGAAGTATTCTTGATCAGATAACCTAATCGAATACCCAGTTGTTCGATATTAACAAGATCGATAACGTGAGGGCTGACGAGATTGGAATCAACTAGGCGCTCACCAATTCGTTTATTATTTTTTTGTTGTAGTACGAGTTCAAGTTCTTCAAGACTCAAATAGTTTTTATCAACAAGGAGAGCTCCAAAGAACGACTTTGGATCGTCGACTTCTGCCTTGATTACACTTCCACCTCGGAAATGGACCTGAGAGTCTTTTGTGTCTGGGCTTTTAAATTTAACGGCCCCAGTAAACTGAGTTCTCGAAAAGTAACTCAAGACTCTAGGCACTTCGTAAGAGTGAATAGTTTGAGTCGACTTAATGGCATTAATTCTTTGTGGTGCAGTCAATTGTGGCGTGCAGATGGCTTCAATTATTGGTTCGTGTTCTTCGGTGAGAAGGTCTGCAAATCGATCTTTGATAGCCGTAATCAGGTGAGTGGGAACGACCGGCTTCTTAAAAAAATGTTGAGACTTGGTCTGGAGTAAAACATCTTTAACCGCAGATTTATCTAGGATCAAGCTTACAAAAATAAATAAGCTCTCACTCGTTGAGGCATTTTGTAAACTTGTTACGAGATTATTAAGCGAAGTTTTTTGTGTTAAGCATTCAATAATAAAGACGTCATATTTTCTTATCTTGAGGTTGGCTAAAATTTGCTCATGGTCGTTGAATGTCGATACAGTATAGCCTTCTTTTTCAAGAAGCTCTTTAGTGGCACTTCTAAAAGTGGCATCTACGTCTAATACTGCTATGGTTATATCGCGCTTTTCCATTTAACTTATATAAGTATCGGTAAGAACTAGCATAATTATTAAATAATCCTGCTTATAAATTGTGAAATTTAAAGGGTTGACGAGTCGAGGCTAAAATCTCATATTGATAAAGTGCAAAGTAGGCATAGTTAAAGGAGTGCAAATGGGTCAATTTACTAAACCAATTACAGACGCAAGTTTTGAAACTGATGTACTAAAAGCCAATGTCCCGGTCTTGGTAGACTTTTGGGCAGAGTGGTGCGGTCCGTGTCAGGCCTTAGGTCCTAAACTCGAAGAAGTGGCTCAAGCGATAGGAGAAAAAGCTCATATCGTTAAGCTGAACGTAGATGAAAATCCAGAAACTGCTGCTAAATATGGTGTAAGAGGTATTCCGACAATGATCCTTTTTAAAGGCGGTCAGGACGTAGATCAAATAGTAGGTAACGTTCCTAAGGAAACAATTTCGGCACTTCTAAATAAGTATCTCTAAAAAAAATTGAGTTTGAAATTAAAAAGCCAGCCTCATCGAGGTTGGCTTTTTTTTGTGTCTAAGTGAGTGTGCTTAAAAGATATACCGCCTCATTGCAACACTTGAAATAATACCCAATGCAATGAAAGCCGTGATCATACCTGATCCTCCATAGGAGAGGATTGGCAGTGGGATACCGACAATTGGTAGCATCCCGATCACCATTCCAATATTTACGAACATATGCCAGAAGATTAGAGCCAAACATCCAATCACAAGCAATGCACCAAATTTATCCCGAGCTTGGTTTGCATTTTTGATTCCGATAAGATTTAAGATAATAAAAAGAGTCAGAACAGTAAAGCTTCCGATAAAGCCGTGCTCTTCTGAAAGTACACTATAGACGAAGTCTGTGTGACGTTCTGGCAAGAAATCCAACTGCGACTGTGTTCCTTTTTTAAAGCCTTTACCTAAAAACTGCCCACTACCGACGGCAATTTTAGATTGAATACTGTTGTAACCGGTTCCGCGAGGATCTCGTGTTGGATCAAGGAAGGTCAAAACGCGGTTTTTTTGGTATTCTTTTAAACCAAAGTTATAAGCCAGAGGTAAAATCAAAATGAAAGCTACTATACCGCTGACCAAAATTCTTTTCTTTACACCAACAAATAACAGAAGTGACACGCTAACTGCGGCCAACATCATTGAGGTTCCCAAGTCGGGTTGGATTACTGTCAACGTGAATGGAACAAGCGTGATAAATATTGGCCACATTAGTTCTTTTATTCCTAAGCCGGAACTTGTATTTCGATTAGCAAGAATCTTTGCAAGTACAACGACTAAACAGAGTTTCATTGTTTCTGAGGGCTGATATTTAAAAAAACCAAAATCAATCCAGCGTTGAGCACCGAGTGCGACATTACCCCATAGCTCCACTATAACAAGAAAAATAAGATTCAAAATATAGAAGACGTAACCCAGCTTTGCCAGAATTTTGTAGTCCAATAATGTGGTTATCAAAAACAAACCCCACCCTATAGCAATCCAAAACAGTTGAAGTGCAAAGAGTTTGTGAATGCCGACTGTTTCAGGATCGTGAGTTGCGCTATAGAGATTGATTAATCCTATAATATTCAGAGCGATAATCACAAATACGAGGTTGAAGTCTATTTTTTTTAGGAACGTGCGTTCCTCAATCTGCATTTCCATTTGTTTCCTCAGGTTTTGGTTCAGGAGCTTTTGGCTTTGGTTTTGGTTTAGCCACAACAAGTTTTTCTGGATGATATTTTTCCATGTAAGATTTTACTATATCTCGAGCAATCGGTCCTGCGCCGCCGGAACCTGAACATGCATGCTCAGCAAGTACTGCGACAACGATCTCAGGATCTTCACTTGGTGCATACGTCACATACCAACCATGGTGACGTTGTTTAATTGGGCGAGATTTACAATCTGCAAAAATTTGATCCGCTGAAAGTGAGAAGAGCTGGACGGTTCCTGTTTTACCCGACATTTCTACTCCAGGAACTTTGAGCCAACGAGCGGTTCCATGGGGACCATTTCCAACCATCCAAAGTCCTTCTTTAATGATCTTTAAATTTGCAGGATCGATTTTTACACTCTCTGTATTGACCCCCGCGACAGGATCAAATTTTAATTCCGGCTGGATTTCCTTAAGAACCTTTCCATCTATATCAAGAATTTTCTTTACGAAATGAGGCTGATAAGCAGGCCCGATATTCGCAAAGCTTGAAAACGTTTGAGCGATTTGAAGTGCAGTGGTGAGGAAAAAGCCCTGTCCAATGGCATTGGATAAATTTTCTCCCGGTTGCCATTCTTCGCCAAAAGTTTTTTTCTTCCATTCTGTCGTTGGAACGAGCCCTGGCACTTCGTTGTTGAGATTAATACCCGTCCTTTTTCCTAATCCGAGGGCGCGGGCATACTGTGCCATTTTATCGATACCTAAAGAGAGACCGAGTTTATAGAAGAATACGTCGCAAGAGCGTTCGAGAGCCTGAACTACATTCACCGATCCATGACCTTGCTTCAAATGACAGTGGTAAGTTCTTCTACCGAACTTAAAAAAACCAGGACAAAACACGGTTGAATTTTTTGTGATTTGCTTTTCCTGTAATCCAGCAAGAGCCGTAATGGCTTTGAAGGTTGAACCTGGCGGGTAGTGATCTTGGATGGCTTTATTTCTAAGTGGTTTAAAGGGGTCGTTAACTAGAGTCGACCACATTTTAGAAGAAATTCCTTTTGAGAATAAAGTGGGATCAAATGACGGGGCATTCACTAAGGCAATAATCTCGCCATTTTTAGGATTAAGGGCAATGGCGCCACCAATTTTTTCTTGTGTTATAAATGCATTGTATGCTGCTTCCTGGACATCCTTGTCTATGGTGAGCATTAGAGTATGCCCAGGCACCGGTTCTTTAGATAGGCTCACTTCTCCAAGAAGCTCCGGAACGCCGAGTGATGTGATCTCCCTTCCCCGCGCGTCTACTTGGACGAAGTCTTGGCCACTTTGTCCGCGAAGCTCTCTATCATACACGATTTCAAGCCCGTTTTTCCCGACGATATCACCTTGCTCAAATTGCTGATCGGGTGGTTTAGACTTGTTGAGTCTTGGAAGTTCTTCTCTAGAAATCTCTCCAACATACCCGTAGAGTTGCGCACCCATCTCTTTCATAAGGTAAGTGCGTTGAATGGACATTGCAATATCAAGTCCTGGATGATTAATCCGGTGTCGATCAAGTCGAGCGACTTCGTCACGATTAAGATTCGATTTTATAAGTACGGGGCGGAAAGGGCCGTTTTTTCTTTTTTCTGTATTAACTAATTGTACAATTTTAGGTGCCGGAACATTGATTATTGTACTAATCGTATTTGCAGTATTTTCAAGATCAGTCGCATATTGGGGAGTAATAGTCACATCGAAACCCGGAAAATTATCGACTAGGATCGATCCTTCGCGATCAATAATCATACCGCGCGGAGCTTGAATTTTTTTAATCTTAAATCTATTTCTCTCGGAGAAAAGTCTTAACTCTTCACCTTGGAAACCTTGAAGATACCACAATCTCAAAATAAAAATCACAAATGTGAAGCTTAAGAGAATATAGATATACTTATACCTGGGAATAAACTCCTTGGCTTCTTCTGGATCATTTAGGTATTCACTCATAAAAATCCATCCCCACTATTACCTACGAACTCATCTTTCGGGTTCGCTCGCTGTATAATTTTGTAAACGAGCGGACTGACCACAAATGCGATCACGCTCTGTACAATCCAGCTAAAAGCCTGTGACAGGAAAAGAGGCTTTGCTTCAAAGACCCAAGAAAAAATATAAATCAGCAATTGAAAAGTCAAAACCGAAGCCGCGTACATAACGGAGAAATAAAATTGACCTGGTACGAACATTCTTGTTTTAACCGCGTTCACCAGTAAAAAGACAAGTGTCTGCGCTAGCAATAAGTATCCGAGAGGTTGCATCGTTAACAGATAGATAAAGAAGCTAGGTACATAGATGATCACCATCGACTCAATTGGCGATCTATAAAGAAATACGAAAACTACGACAGATAACCACAGCTGGGGGTTCGGAATCAGCGCTAAAATTGTATGCCAAATTGAAGTTTCCAAAGTAGTAATAAGGATCAGAAGAACCAGATTAAATATAATGTGAAAACTGCGTTTATCACGATCTGCCATATTTAATCCTTAGTGCTCATCTCTTTAATTTTTTCTTGAACTTCGGATTTATCGTTTGTTTTTAAAACAACGAAGACCGCTTCGCTATCAAATGTTGTAACGAGAGGTTCGACTTGAACCTCTTGCGTGATTCCGTAATCTTTTTTATCCACACGAGTCACTTTCCCTATTGGAAAACCTTTTGGGAAGATGTGATCAAGCCCTGTCGTTAAAACTAGATCTCCAACTTGAACGTCGTCTGTACGTTGCAGATATTTTAGTCGACAAATCGTAGGGGAGACACCTTCGAGAATTCCTCTTGCTCGAGATCGCTCAATCACAGCGTCGATATCCGAATACCTATCAGTCAGTACTAAAACTTGAGAAAATGATTTTTCAGAATTTAAAATTGTTCCGACAACTCCAATGGGTGTTATAACCGCTTGACCTGGAAGAACGCCGTCTTCGGTTCCTTTATCCACAAAGATTGTTGAGTGCTGACCCAGAAGATCATGTCCAATCACTCGGGCAGAGAGAAGTTTGTGC
>JAEYZS010000058.1 GCA_023427925.1 Pseudomonadota bacterium
AGATTAACAAATTGTTGAAGAAGGTAAAGGATGAAAGGATAAACAACATCGATCAATTTCATGGCTTGATGAAAATTTTATCCTCCTATCCGTTATTAGAAAATGACAACATCGACATTAGTGAAACGGACGAAAAGCCTATCAAGGAGAGTCAATTACCGGAAATAATTATTTCAGAGTCATTTAACTGAGTATGACAGAGCAAGATTTAAAGAAAATTTTCGAATCACCCTTTAGTGAAGAGAACCTGAAAAAGGTTATGAATTTCGTTTTTCCGGAAGTTAGTTTCTTCTTGAAACCAATTGAACTTCGGCTAGATAATGAAATCAGAAAAAAGCACGCGAAGCACATACAACAAGTAGGGAGCGGTGACTTAAGTGACGGGGAAAAACTTGTTCTTTTTAATATTTCCCTCACTGAATCCGTTCGGCTGGACCGGAACGTGAAGTCGGTTAGAAAGCTAATCTCAAGTGAAATAATTAAGGGCTATCAAATTGGAGTTGGAGTTTTCCACAATGATGACAAGACAAAGTGGAGGTTCACTTTGGTTATACGTGAGTTCTCGGAAGCACAAACAGTAGTTGACAAAAAGCCGGAGAGTTATACCTACGCCTTCGGAGAAGGAGAAAGGGGAAGAACTGCGGCAAAACGATTTCTTAACCTGGAAAAGAAAGGCAAAAAAAAGAGTTTGAAGGACCTGGAGGAAGCCTTTTCAGTAGAAGCGCTTTCTGATGATTTCTTTTCCAAGTACAAAGAAGTTTACAAGGAATTTGAAAACGATATTGTGAAAAATCCTTCTCGATTAAGTCTGTTCAAAGTACCAGATCGTGAGAAGGCTGCGCGTGATTTTGTGAAACGAATGATGGGTCGAGTTATCTTCCTATACTTCTTACAAAAGCGTGGCTGGATGGGCTGTAAACAGAAGTGGGAAAATGGTGACGAAAAATTCATGAAGCACTTTTTTGAGGCAGCAGAAGAAAATGAATTATTCTACCATAATTATCTGTGTCCTTTGTTCTTCCACGTCCTCGCTGAGAGGCGCGAAAAAGTAGATGAAGATTGCATTATCAATAAGAAGAACTTTGGTAAAGTTCCATACCTGAACGGTGGTTTGTTTGAAAAGGATGAGAACCACCCAGAAATGCTCACGCTTTCTCATTCTATTTTTAAGAGATTCTTTGATATCCTCGAAAACTATAACTTCACTATTATTGAAGACGATCCTGAGTACAAAGAAGTAGCTGTTGACCCTGAAATGCTAGGGCACATCTTTGAAAACCTCCTTGAGGACAATAAAGAAAAAGGCGCTTTTTATACACCCAAGGAGATTGTGCAATACATGTGCAGGGAAAGCTTGTTAGAATACCTCACAACTAAGCTATCAGAAAAAATCAAGGTTGAAATCAGCGTGCTAAAGGACGCTCTTCGTCAGTTTGTCATGCTTCATCACTTCGCACCTGTTAATGATCTCGATCAGCGGGCTGACGAATACATCATTAAAGCTCTCAAGGATGTAAAAGTTTGCGATCCTGCGATTGGGTCAGGAGCTTTCCCAATGGGAATTCTACACGAAATGTTTCGAATGATAGAATTTTTTGAAGATCGTGACACGCTTTATTCTATTTGGCAAATTGAAGAATGGGATGCCGCGCGTTTCAAAGAGAACATTATTCAAAATTCCATTTACGGAGTTGATATTGAAAAAGGTGCTGTTGACATTGCTAGGCTGCGGTTCTGGCTTTCCATTATCATCGATGAAAAGACGCCAAAACCCTTGCCGAACCTTGATTATAAAATAGTGGTCGGAGATTCATTACTCAGCAAGTTCGATGGACATATCATCGAAATTGATTGGAATATTAAAGTTGATAAAACGCTAAAAAGTGAGTTAGGAGTGGCTGTTGCCAAACTCGCTCAAAGAATAAAAGATGGGTTACAACTCATTGCGAGCAAGCAGGAAGCTTTTTTTCAACCTGAAGTTGATGAAAAAGATGGCCTATTAGCTGAGATACGAAAGTTAAAGATCGAGCTACTCCTTGATCAACTTAGATACAACAAAGGAAAGTATATCGATACACATCCTTTAAAAGGTGGATTCGCGCCAACTGCTAAGGAGAAGAAACAAAATCTGGACCGTCAGTTGGCCATTAAGAAGTTCGATAATCTGCAAACCTCTCTACAGGATTTGCTCAAACACCCGAATAAACCATTCAATCATTTTGATTGGAATCTGGATTTCCCGGAAGTCTTGAATCCATTAATTCGAGGAGAAGAAAAAGGCTTTGATATCATTATCGCCAATCCACCATATATGCGTGTTCAAGAAATCACCAAGTCGTTGCCTGAAGACAAGGAAGCCCTAGAAGAAAAATACGAAAACGCTCGTATGTCTTACGACCTTGCTAATTTGTTTTTTGAATTAGCAATTAATTTATCACACAAGCGCTCTACCAATTGCTTCATCTTTCCACATAAGTTCTTCAACGCAGCAAGTGCGGAAGTATTTCGAGATTATTTGTGGAAAGGAAAATATGTTGACAAAATTGTCCATTTCGGAGCTAACATGATCTTTAACGAAGCTGACACATACACTTGCATTACACATTTTAGCCCAGTAACAAATGAAGGCTTTGACTTGATTAAATTGGAATTTGGTGAAAATTGGGCTAAGGCGTTAACAAAACTTGAGTTCAACTTTGTTACTTATGATGACTTGTTGAATGCATCGAAGCTATATGGTTCAAACCAGTGGATCTTTTTTAAGAACAAGTTGGCCTTCAGCGCATTTGACCGAATTTACTCAGAAAAAAGGCTTTTCGAGAACACATTCCTTTGCTTTGTCGGATTGCAGACTAGCAACGATAAGCTATACTGTCTACAGGTTAGTCATGAGGACAATGACTTCTATTACGGATCCATTCAACTAAGTACGGACCCAATTCAAGTTGAAAAAAAGTATTTTAAACCAATGTTAAAGGGAAAAGACGTCCATCGCTATGATCCTTTATCTACTGACATCTATGTCTTCTTTCCATATGAAACTGAAAACAATGATTTATCGGTTGTTGACTTAAACACACTGAAGAAAGATTACCCGTTAACTTATCAATATGTTCAAACTTTTGAGAAAGAATTTAAAGGAAGAGAGAGCGGAAAAGCTAAGGCAATGAAACACTGGCATGCATACATCTATCCCAAAAATCTAACAAAATTTGAGCAACTGAAATTGTCAAGCATGGAGATTTGCTCGAAGCATCCGAACGTGACATTAAACAAAAACAATTTATATCACCCAACTACGGTGTATAGCTGGGTTAAAAAAGAGGGGATTAATGAGAGTTATGAATATTTTTTGGCGATAGCTAATTCAGCCCTATTGTGGTGGTTCTTGAAAAACACAGGTGATACCTTGCAGGGAGATGCAAGGAGATTTAAGACCAATTATTTAAATCCCTTTCCCTTACCTAACGCAGTTTCCAAAGAGACGGACGATTTCTTTAAGAACAAAGTGGACCACATCATTAACCTTAAAGCTTTAGGGAAAGAAACTAAACAATACGAAAGCGAAATTGATGCTTTAGTTTGCAAACTTTATAACCTGTCCTA
>JAEYZS010000131.1 GCA_023427925.1 Pseudomonadota bacterium
ACACTCAACACAGTCTATAAGTTGAGCGAAATTCCAGGATTAGATATCGGCTTACATTTTATTTTTGGACACCCTGGAGAAACAGTGGAACATGTTATTGAGCAAGCTAAGTTTTGCGCTCAACTTCCTATTCAAAATGTGAAACTCCACAATCTCCACATACTTAAACACACCAAGCTGGAAAGATATTTTGAAGTTGGCTTGTTTAAGCCGATCGAACTTGAGGAGTATTCCGAAAAAGTCGCACAATTTATCTCTCATCTTCCTCAAAACATCGCCGTTCAACGTCTCAGTGCGCTTTCGTCCAGATGGGATGAGCTCATCGCGCCTCAATGGACAATGCACAAGATGACTGTTTTTCAATCCATCATTGACTATATGAATGAACGCGAGATTTACCAGGGGAAGGAGTATATACCAGAGTCCTCGACCTCCCGGAAAAATCCTCCATTACCCGAACACTTTCAAGCAAAAATAGTAGATCAAACTCCATTTGAGGCTCTTTTAAAAACACTTCCTCAAGGATAAAAAAGCAAAAAACTAGGCCAATGTCCGAGCCCCCACTCCGACTTTATGCCGATAAAAAAAAATGTTAAGCTTTCTTTTTAAATTCGCAGTTTGCGTATTTATTTTCCCTGTAGTTCTGAATGCCAAAGAACTCACCTATACCGGGACAAAACATTTCGACGAGCCCTCTGCATTTATAACCGTTGCACTTTCACAAAAACTTTTTCAACAGGGCTTTCATGCACTCGATCAATCTAACAAGGGTATGATTCCACTCTTAAATATGGATCAAGTTTACAAACGTAACGACCAAGTGATCTTTTTTAAACAAGGTATTAGAGTAAAGTCACAGTATTTAGGTAAAGTCATGCCTATAGCTGGTGGATTCGTTTACCATGGCAACTTACTCGACGTTCCAGTTGCAATATTTTTTGATAAGTTTAGTGAGGATCAAGTTAAGGGCTTGCTCAAAAAATCAGAGCTCATGACTTCGTTTAATATAGCCTTGGACTTTTCGATAATGCCAAAGGCTTGTGCCTCTGGAGTAACCTGCCAGCCTGTAACCCAAAATTATCAAAACATCGCAGGAATAAGTCAGCTCATGAATATAAATAATTACATCTTAAAACTTGCCCCCACCTGCGCGATTTCAGCATTACAGGGAGTCAAGAATGGTGTCGAAAGTTCTGTCGAGACGATAGCTGGTCTAGGAAGATCTATTAAAAGTTTTTTCGAAGATCCCAGAAAACTTTGGCTACAGGTCAAGAAAACCTATTCTGAAGTGGAAGATCTGATCAAAAACTTTGTTCCGCGCATGAGCGAGTTCCTTCAGTCGATGTCGGAATTAATCAGAGATCCGGAAATCGCAGGACAAGTCATTTGCTCGACGCTTTCAAGTATAATAGTACAAGCGGCAATTGGCGGAGGCCTAGTCAAAGGAGCTATTGTCATAACCCAAACGTTTTTAAAATTAGAAAAAATTAAAAGCTTAATGATGACACTGCTGAGTTTAAAAAGGCGAAATCACAACACAGACCATCTGACAGGGAAACTTATATCATGCGCGCTTTAATTATAACTTTTTTTATTTTAATAAATAATTTAATGGCAAGCGATTGTGATGTATTTAAATCCATTGAAAATGCAGGCCTCTATCAGAATGAAGCGTTTTGGGAGGATTTTGCCAAAATTAGTGCGCGTGGTGTTCCCGATAATTCAAAAGTTCAGGCGCTGATTCTCAAGTACACAGATCGCAGTACTGAAATTCCTACCTCGCAAACAGTAGCGGCCGCTCCATCTACCGTTCATGCGACACAAATCGGACGACAAACCGTAGAACTCCATAAACACGCTCAAAAACACTACAGTAAAGCAGCTCCTCACATCCAAAGAAAGGTAGATCAACTTGTCGAATTAGCAAGTAACCAAGACGCAGGGAGCTTTGTTCATGCTCTTAAAACAAATAACTGGCGATATGAATATATCGAACAAGTAGGCCATTACTCAGTGAGATTAAATGACGGTTACCGTGCATTACTAAATTTTAAAGACGGAAAAGTTATAATCTACGATATTGGATTGCTACCTTATAGACATTAATTTTTGAAGAGTTACCGCACTTGCGACTATTGAGTTTGTTCAGGTTTTTTGACGGTGTCTCAGTTTGAAACATATTGCGAAACTGTTTAAAGTGACAGACGCTGTAAAAGTCTTAGTATTTCAAACTGATACCAGGCTCGGAAATCCTTCTTCTTCAATAGATTGCTTATTAAGTCTAATTAACCACTAAACGATATTGATGGGTGGAATGCTTATTGCTTTATATTATCTTTAAGACCACGGGGAAGGAAAAATGAGTCAGCTTGGAAAACAATATTATATTCTGCTTGCTACTATCGCACTCGTTATGTCCGCATGCGGAGAAATCAAGACAATAAGTAAAGCCGGATTTTCTTCAAACCAATGTCCGATCAACAACAAGCTCGCTTCTCAAAATGAAGAAAACGTCTTTGCGCAAAAAACTCTGTCTGGCAAAGTTGTAATTTCTGATTTCACTACCGATGACGAAACTAATGGTTCTTCTAAAATCAAAAATTCACACACAATTAAAAAAGGTCAACGTTTTATTGCTAGTGTAGATATCGAGTGTTTAGAGTCGAGCGTAGGTTACGGAACAATAACGAAAAATATTAAAGTGCGTAACAAAAGAAAGCGTACTCAATCAAAAATTGAATCTCACGAAATCATTGCAGAAAACGATTTGGCATTAGATAATTTAGAGCTGATTGCACAAGAAGATCCTTGTGTAAAAATGGTCTCACCCAATGTTATTACAAAAGTAGCTGCTCATCCAAACGACCCACTTCTTTCAAGTCAACCTCACTTACAAGCAATAAAGTACAATGACACTTTTGATTTTTTCTTTACCGGCTCACAAAGTATCAATAGCGATGTTACAATTGCTATGATCGATGATGGTATTGATCTTAATCACTCGGATATCAAAAATAATCTTTGGATAAATACAGTCGAGCTTAATGGACAGCCAGGAGTTGACGACGACGGTAATGGTTATATTGACGATATCCACGGATATAATTTTGCTTCTAGCATTGGAAGCCCACAGCATGAAGGCTCCGCAACACACGGAACTCACGTGGCAGGATTGATGGCAGCTTCAACTAATAACTCCCTAGGAACAGCAGGGGTGATTGCAAAAAACGCTAAGATCATGTCTCTGAATATTTTTGGAGCCAGTGAGTTTGCAAGTACTGCCAATATCGACTCTGCTATTAGATATGCAGCTGATATGGGTGCAAAAATCATCAATATGAGTATCAGTGGCAAAGGTCGCGCTTCCTCTACAGAGGTCGCTCTTCGTTATGCTGTAAATAAAGGGGCTACAGTTTTTATAGCCGCAGGTAATGAGGGTGAGACTCTTACTTCTTCAAACTTCTTTACACCCGCGTCCTACGGCGCATCGATTGCTGGCGCGATCACTATTGGCGCAACAGATGCTCGGTCCACAACAGTGGGCTCACTGTGTAACTTTTCAAATAGAAGTTCAACATATGTTGAACTCGGTGCCCCGGGTTGCAATACAGCCTTGAATCACCAAGGACTTCTGTCGCTTATAAAGAACAATGAATACGGTCATATGGCTGGCACTTCGATGGCGGCTCCCGTAGCAGCGGGCGCCGGAGCTGCAGTCTATGCGCTTCTTCGTGATGTTTATGGAGCCGCACTCACTCCCGCTCAGTTAGAGTCTTTCTTGAAAGAAGGCTCAAGAAACGTTTCGTCAATTAATACTGTCATCAGTAACGGCAAAAACTTAGACCTTCTTACGTTAAAAACCAAGATTGAGTCCGAACACACTCCCGCAGCCCTACCTATTTGCCCATAAGTTTAGCTGAACCTTAAAAAAGTTCACCGCCCTTATTTACGCAAATATTTGAATCCATTGATTTAAATGTTGAACACCTGCGAGTTTTTAAAGAATCAGATCTTAGAATGAAAAGACTTTTAATGCCGAGCCGCGTAGTCACTCGGCAACCTCTTGCCTGCGTGATAACAATATTCGCATTAACTAAAGGGTTTAGGGCACTTAATATCTATCAACTTTATCGGAGCTAAAATGCTTGAAATCGAAAGAACTGGCGAGAACAAGGGGACTACCATGAACACGAACTACAAAGATATCAGCGAACTATCTACATCTCAGGAATTCATTGCTCGGCACATCGGCCCTTCTGACAAAGAAGTTAGCGAAATGTTAAATACACTTAAGCTTTCCTCTCTCAGTGAACTTGTAGAGAAAACAGTTCCCAAAAATATTCTTTCTCAAGAACCTTTAAAAATTTCAGACTCCCTCTCAGAAAGTGAAGCGTTAGCAAAATTAAAAGACATGATGTCAAAAAACAAAGTATTTAGAAGCCACATCGGTATGGGTTACTTCCCTACCATCACTCCAAATGTGATCTTAAGAAACGTTCTAGAGAATCCATCGTGGTACACACAATACACTCCATACC
>JAEYZS010000133.1 GCA_023427925.1 Pseudomonadota bacterium
CTTTAACTGTTAAAGCTCACGCCTTCAGCGAGGCTGCGAAGAAAGCAATCGAAGCTGCTGGTGGTAAAGTAGAAGTTATTAAAGAATAAAACTCGTTTCGTAGTGCCCATAAATTGTGGGCACTTTAACTAGTCGGAGTGCTCTAAGTAATGAGCACTGTAACACACGAAGAGGGAACATCTGTGTCAGGCGTACAAAATATTGTCATCAATCCAGAGTTAAGAAAAAGAATCTTATTTACTTTAGGTGTTTTAATCGTATACCGAATCGGTGTACATGTTCCAACTCCAGGTGTCGATGCAACTCAGGTTATCGCATTCTTTCAGTCGCAAGCTGGCGGGATTTTCGGGCTCTTTAATACATTTACAGGTGGAGCTCTTGAGCAGTTCAGTATTTTTGCTCTAGGAATTATGCCTTACATTTCAAGCTCGATTATTTTTCAACTACTTACTGCTGTTGTGCCTGCGCTTGAGTCGCTAAAAAAAGAAGGGCCTCAGGGACAAAAGAAAATAAACCAGTATACAAGATATGGAACGATCCTTTTGGCGATCATCCAAGGTTATGGAATTAGTACGTTCTTAAAGTCGCAAACAAACGGAGGTATTCCTCTCGTTCACGCTGCTTATGTTGGACCAATTCCATTTGAATTAATGACAATCATCACGCTGACAGCAGGAACATGTTTTATCATGTGGCTGGGAGAGCAAATTACCGAAAGAGGAATAGGCAATGGCGTTAGCTTGATCATTTTCTCTGGTATTGTTGCTGGTATTCCTAGCGGGTTTATGAATATGATTAATTTGATTAATCAGAACCAGCTTCTTCCGATTGTTGCGATTGCTATTATAGCTTTAATGGTTGTTGTGATTGGCGCGATCGTTTTCCTAGAGACAGGACAAAGAAGAATTCCTATTCAGCACTCTCAAAGACAAGCTGGCAGAACGAACATGTCTCAGAGTACAAACTATCTCCCTTTGAAGTTGAACTTCTCAGGTGTTATTCCGCCAATTTTTGCATCGAGTTTATTGATGTTCCCTGCAACTATTGCGCAATTTAGTCAGGCGCCTTGGGTAATTAATCTCAGAGATTCGTTATCTTTTAACGGACCTGTATTTAACATTTTATTTGTCGCTTTGATTTCATTCTTTTGCTTCTTTTATACAGAAGTGGTGTTTAACCCGAACGATGTGGCTGAAAACCTCAAAAAGAACGGTGGATTTATTCCAGGAATTAGATCTGGAAGTCCAACTTCAGAGTACATCATGAGAGTGTTGAACAGAATCAATGTGGGTGGCGCAATTTACATAAGCACGATCTGTATTATGCCAACATTGATCTCTAACTATACTGGGCTTCCTTTCCAATTTGGTGGAACAAGTTTATTGATTGTTGTTGGTGTGGCTTTGGATACAACTCAACAAATTCAATCTTATCTTATTTCGCAAAGATACGAGAGTTTCCTTAAGGGAACTAAAATCAGAGGTAGGAGGGTGCAGTATTGAACCTTCTGATCTTTGGTGCGCCGGGATCTGGAAAAGGGACTCAATCCGCTCTTTTGGTGGATAGATTGGGTTACAAGCAAATCAGTTCCGGCGATTTGTTTAGGAATGCTATTAAAAACCAAACTCCACTTGGCTTACAGGCTAAGGAATATATGGATAAAGGGAATTTGGTGCCGGATGCTCTCACGATAGACCTTATTAAAGAGGTGTTAAGTGAGAACTCGGGTCAGAAGTTTATTTTGGATGGATTTCCAAGAACCATAAAGCAGGCTGAGGCTTTAAACGATCTTTTAAAGGATTTGGATAGAGACCTTGGAGTTGCACTGTTTTTGGAGGTTCCCAATGATAAGCTTAAAGGTCGCCTGATCGGTCGCAGAGTATGTAAAAACTGCGGTGCGACTTATCATGTGGAATCTTTCCCAACGAAAGTAGCAGGGAAATGCGACAATTGTGGGGCAGAGGTTATTCAAAGGCCTGACGATCAGGAAGACGTCATTGAAAAGCGTTTGGACGTATATGAATCCAATACGGCTCCTTTGAAAGATTTTTATAAAAGAATGGGTCTATTCAACTCCATCGACGGAGTCGGAAGCCAAGAAGAGATATATAAGCGAATTATACAAGAAATAGAAAAATAATAACAAACTACTAGACAGGTGGTCCTTCAAGACGGTAAAGTTTGCGGTCATTTGTCTAATTAAATATTTTTTAGGAATTTACTATGAAAGTTCGAGCATCTGTAAAAACAATTTGCAAGAAATGCAAAATGATTCGACGTAAAGGTACCATCAGAGTGATTTGCGAGAATCCAAAGCACAAACAAAGGCAGGGTTAAGAAATGGCACGTATTGCTGGTGTAGATTTACCAAGAAACAAGAGAGTAGAAATAGCTTTAACATACATCTACGGAATCGGTAGAGTGACTGCTTCTAAAATTTGTAAGGAAGCTGGTTTTGAGCCAAGCTTAAGAACTGATGGTTTAACAGACGCTCATATTGCTAAAATCCGTGATATTTTAGACAGAGATGTAAAAACTGAAGGTGATCTAAGAAAAGACGTATCTTTAGCAATCAAGAGATTAATGGATCTTGGATGCTATCGTGGTATCAGACACAGAAAAGGATTACCAGTTCGTGGTCAAAGAACAAAAACAAACTGCAGAACAAGAAAAGGTCCACGTAAGACTGTAGCTAACAAGAAAAAAGCTGTCTAAGAGTAGATAGGAAGAGTAAATAGGGAGTAGAGAGAATGGCTGAAAACACACAGAAAGCCGAATCAAAAGGTAAATCAGGAAAGAAAAAAGTTAAAAAGAACGTAGCAACAGGTCGTTGCTATATCTTTGCTGGTTTCGGAAACACAATCGTAACGATTACTGATACAGGCGGTAATACGGTTTCTTGGTCT
Organism: Pseudomonadota bacterium; assembly: GCA_023427925.1. Lineage (GTDB taxonomy): Bacteria > Bdellovibrionota > Bdellovibrionia > Bdellovibrionales > JAEYZS01 > JAEYZS01. Next base: position 2,907 of record JAEYZS010000133.1, read on the forward strand.
ACAGGCGGAATGCTTGGATTTAAAGGAAGCAGAAAAGGGACTCCTTATGCGGCTCAAATGACAGCTGAAGACGCTTGCAGAAAAGCTCTTGAGCATGGATTGAAGTCGGTAGACGTATTCGTAAGCGGCCCAGGAGCTGGTAGAGAAACGGCAATTAGAGCAGTTGGCGCTGCAGGTATTCGCGTTTCTACTATCAAGGACGTAACTGGTGTTCCACACAACGGTTGCCGTCCACCGAAAAGAAGAAGAGTTTAATCTCTTCTTCTCTCTCTTTGCTGGAGAGTGGTTGGGTTGGTTTATTAGGTTTTATATTTAATTGTTATTTAGGTTATAGGGAGTTTTTAAAATGCAAGAATACTATTACAAGTTCTGGAGAGATCTCATTAAACCAAAAAGCTTTGATGTAGATAAAGATACATTGAGAGCAACATATGGTAAATTTGTGATTCGTCCGCTTGAAAAAGGCTACGGAGTGACCATTGGAAACTCACTCAGAAGAATTCTTTTAAGCTCAATGATGGGATCTGCGGTTTCTGCTGCGAGATTCGAAGGAGTTTTACACGAATTCTCTACAATTCCAGATGTAATGGAAGACGTGACAGACATTATTTTGAATCTTAAGCAAATTCGTTTTAAGCAATTTGATTCTGAACAAAAGACAGTAAGAATTCAAAAACAGGGACCTTGCACAATCACGGCTGGAGACATCCAGTTGGTGGATGGTCTTGAGATTTTGAATCCAGATCAACACATCTGTACAGTTGGAGCAAACGGCAAGATTGATGCTGAAATTATAGTTAGTTTTGGTCGTGGATATGTTCCTTCTGAAGCTCACGCTAAGGGCTTCCCTGTAGGGTTTATTCCGGTAGACAGCCTTTTCTCTCCAATCAAGAGAGTGAACTACAACGTTTCAAATGCGCGCGTAGGTCAAAGAACTGACTACGATGCTTTAACTCTTGAAGTTTGGACAGATGGTTCAATTAAGCCTGAAGAAGCGCTTTCGTTGAGCTCTAAAATCATGAAAGAACAACTTCAAGTGTTCATCAACTTTGATGAGTCCATTGAGCCAGATGAGAATCAAGAAACAACTTCTTCTCCTAAGCTTAATGAGAACTTGTTCAGATCAGTTGATGATCTTGAGCTTTCTGTAAGAAGCGCGAACTGCCTTAAAAACGCAAACATCAGATACATCGGTGAATTGGTAACTAGATCTGAAGCTGAAATGTTAAAAACTAAAAACTTTGGTAGAAAGTCTTTGAATGAAATTAAAGACCTTCTTTCTCAAATGGGATTATCACTAGGTATGAAAATCGATGGATGGCCTCCACAAGGATGGGATCCAGACCAACCTAGAAAAACCAATTAATATTATTTAGTGCTCTTTTAAAAAGAGCACTTTGACAGAAACTTAGTGCTCAAAGTTGAGAGCACAGTATGAAGAGGAAACGGTCATGAGACACTTGGCGAAAACGGCGCATTTAGGTAGAAGCACTGATGCAAGAAGAGCACTTCTGCGTTCACTTACAATTTCTCTTGTTGAGCACGGTAGAATTAAAACAACTGTGAGAAAAGCAAAAGAATTAAAGAGACACGTTGAAAGAGCGATCACACTTGGTAAAAAAGGTGATTTGAACACAACAAGACTTCTAGTTTCTAGATTGAATTGCAAAGATACAGTTAAAGCTATTATGACTGATCTTTCGCCAAGATTTAAATCTAGACCGGGTGGATATACTCGAATCATCAAGCTTGGAAACAGACCTGGTGATATGGCTGAAATGGCTTACATTGAGTTTGTAGACTATCAACTTCCAACTGTTGAAGCAGAGGGAACTGAGAAGTCTGCAGCTGCTAAAAAGCCAGCAAAGAAAGCTACTGCTAAAAAGAAAGTAGCTAAAAAAGCTCCTGCCAAGAAAAAGTAATAATCTTGCCTTCTTTAAAAAGGTGATAAACGCCCAATGAGTAATTCAAAAAACAGGAAGAGTAGAATACTAGCAACCCTGTTTTTTGTATTTGTGATCTTGGGCGTTTTTTATTTTATTTATAGTGCTATCCAAAGTGACTCTAACCCAGATGTTAGTTCCGTCGAAGATCAGACCCAAAAAATTGAAGAAATGATGATTGGGGGAGTTCAAGACTTCCAAGCACCAACCATTAATAATAGTACCTTTAAACTCTCACAGTTGACCCACAAAGTAATCATCATTAACTTTTGGGCTTCGTGGTGTGGCCCGTGTGTGGAAGAGATTCCGTCCCTTTTAAAGCTTATTAAGAACTCCAACGGTCAAGTTGCTCTTGTTGCTTTGTCATTAGATAACGACGAAAAGCAAATGCTCGAATTTCTAAGGAACTACGACACGTCTGATGAAAACATCTTTTGGTTAAAAGACCCTCAGTACACGTTAGCAGAAGGATTTGGGACCTTTAAGTTGCCTGAGTCTTATATCTTAAACCGAGAGCGACTCTTAATTAAAAAGATCTCCGGTGCCATTGATTGGTCTTCTGAAGAAGTAACTTCGCTTATCAATACCGAAATTCAAAAGTAATTATACTCTCAAAAGAGTCTGCTCTCATCCGAATGTTGCAAGATTGTTGTTTGTGATTTTTCCTATCTCCAAAGAGTAATAGGTTTATTGGAACTCAGAACATTTTGCGATCTATCTAAATTGAGAACCAACAGGGTGTACAACTTTAACAACTGGATGACAATTTACGGAGTTTCGGAGGTTTTGCTTTGGCCTAGGTACATCGTTTTTATAACTACCTAATTACACTCAATATTAACTTGGCTTCTCAAGCACTTTTTGGCGTGGGGATTGCTTTTATATAGTTTGAAGTAATTAAAAACAAAGTAGGTAAAGTATGAAAAACACAAAAATCTTCAAACTAGTAAGAGTTCTCATGTTGCTCCCTTGTCTAGTCTTTCTAGTCAATTGTAGCAAGAGCTCTGATAAGAACAATAACAGAAACCAATGTTATACAAACCACATGGGACAATATGTTTGTAATAACGGATTGAATTCAGGTTATAGATGGAATGGTCAATACTGCGTAGATCAAAATAATCAACCTGTAAACATCCCATACCAACAGTGTATTGGTGGTGGCGGTGTAGGTGGACATGGCCAAGTTTGTGAAGGAGTTTATTTTTCTCCTCAACATAATCAAAGCGTATGCTGCGGGCAAGCATGTATGCAATGGTATGGACAATATGGAAACTGTTCAGGGCTCCAATTGATCAACCAAATGAACCAACAAGTATTCTGTCAGTAATATCTGTCTAAAAATTTACCTACTAATAAGATTCTCCTCATTCAGAGGGGGATTTTTTATTTTAATCGATCTAATCAGGAAATATATTCTAGACTCCACAGACCTCCTCAAGTAGAACCACCTTTCAAGGGAGGATCTATGAAATCAATATTATTTTCAGCTATGCTTCTAATTTCAACACCGGCTCTTGCGTGCAAGTCCTATAGCTTCACTATGAAGTTTTCGTCTTATGATTACAAAACGTGCGTAGATAATATAAAGATTCGTGAGCTCCATGGAGCAAACTATAAGGTGACCTTTGCAAACTACCTTCCCGGCACAAGGATTCCGATTGATAGATTTAATTTTCACTTTAAAGGGCAAAAAGAGACTTTAGAATCCCAGTTTAAAAACCTTCATGAAATTCTAAAGTACCATAAAGTAGCTGACCTGGTCTTTAGTTACGACAGATCATTCTATCTTGATCCAAGAAATAATAACCCAAGTAATATGAAGGATATTGCAGTAGACCTGGTTGATGAAATTAACCAAAAGTTAAGCCAGTTCTGATTATTATTTGGCGTAATTTAGAACACCTTGTTTGATTGAACTGACGACTTGTTTTAATCGATCGGAATAAGGATAGTTTTTTCCGTTGATATACATATCGTATTTATAGTTTGTAAACGCTTGAAATTCTTCTGGTCGGTTGTAAAAGAGACATTCCAAGTAGGCGATTGCCGAATGGTCGATAGATCGCGTGAGCCCAAGGTTTCGTGAGAAAATACCAGGCGCAACGGCTTTGCCCCCCCCGGAAGAGCTTGAGGTTGTGAGGCCCATTTGGCGAGTGAATTGATCTACAATTTTTTGTCCAAGTTTAACAGAGTCGTCCCATTGCTTTTGATCGAGAAGCTTTTTAGCAAACTGCTTTCTAGTATTTCTTGAAGCGAGTTCTCCATTTAAGAATCCACCAGCAATATAAACTTTGGTGTGCTTTGGGGCCTTGGGATTAAGTCCATGACCATCGTTGCCTGCGGGCACAACATCAAAGTGTACAATCAATGTAATATCTGGCTGAAATTCATTAATAACATCGGCCCGGGCCCAGAGGTCTTCGCGAAGAATAAAATATGTATATCTAGAAGATTCAGCAAAAATTTTTTTTACCTGTGTGCTTTTCTTAAAGGCATCGTAAAGTTTTTGGCCCGTACCCGCGGTCAACAGTGATTGAAACCAAGGTTGATGCGCACTTTCTCGAAGCTCGTTCTTTGCGTAAGGTTGGATCTCCAAACCTTCATATGGAATTTTTGAAACTGCATCTGGAGTGGTTCT
>JAEYZS010000203.1 GCA_023427925.1 Pseudomonadota bacterium
AGGAGACCGTCTGCTCGGACTCCCCCTCATATGGAAATAGACCCACGGAACGGTCAAATTGGTTCATATTTTCAAGCAATTCTTTAAGCGTTTTGGGAGCAGAAATATGCATCAGGTCCCCACGCCCTGTCTGGCTGGTGGCAGCCTTTACGATACGATTCCAGCGGTCCATCTTTTCTAATAGTCGCTCAGAATTTTTATCTCTTATAAAGCTAAAATCAGAAACAAACGGGTAAATTGCAAAGGCGCCAAGCTCAACGGCCTTTTCCACAATGGTGTCCATGGTTTGAAACTTACTAATAGAAACTGCCATATGGATGTAAGGCTTTTGTGGCTTTGGAGCCTCTCTTTCTTCTAAAATCTTAACTTGTGCGGATTTTTTATCTCGAGAAATGACTTCGACAAAATAAGCCTTACCTTCATTCAAAACCTCGAATTTATTCCCAACATCTTGCCTACAAACCTCACAAATATGGTGAAAAGTATCTCCCGTGAGATTGATAAATCCACTATTAAAATGTTTTTTTTCGATCCAATATCTTCTCATAACTATCTTAAAAGGTATCCAACCCACTCGCCCCTTTGAATTCTCTCGATGACCTTGAGGTCAGTGTCCTTTAAAAACCGTTCAATAAATTCTGCGTCGTTTTCAACAATAATCCCAGATAAAATAAATGATCCACCTGGATTTCTTTTGTGCAGCAAAAGGTCTTTTAATTTTAAGAGCACTCCATCAATAATATTTGCAACAACTACATCAAATTTTTCTGGAATCATATTGAGGTCTTTTTCTGTTAACCGCATCTCTACTTTATTGATATCTGCATTTTCTTTTGCAACTCTGATCGCCTCAGGATCGTTATCTGTCCCCATCACATTAGAAACACCCATCTTGTATGCAACAAAAGCAAGGATTCCCGTGCCCGTTCCGACATCAATCAGTGACTGAGCTTTCTTCTTTTGAAGTGCTTTGTAAATGAGCTCCGTACAAATTTGAGTTGTCTCGTGTGTGCCCGTTCCAAACGCCATCCCGGGATCGATAAATATAGGCTCTACATCTTGAGGTGCACTTTCCCAAGAAGGCACAATCCAAAACTTGTCGTAGAGTTTAAAAGCATGGAAACCCTTCTTCCATTCCTCCATCCAGTCTTTGTTCTCTTGGGATTCGACGATGACTTCAGACTCAGGATACTTCTGCTCAAGGATCACTTTTAACTTTTTGGGTTCATTTTCAAAGTAAGCTTCTAAATTGATGTGAGACTTTTCGATAATCTTGGGTTCTGGGTAAACCTTTTTATCAAAGTCCAATGTTTCTGAGACGCCCATTGCACCATGATCGAAGCAAAGACTTGAAACAACTTCTTCTTGGTCTTTTTTGATATTTAGAATTGATAGTTTTATAAAAGTAGATGGATTAGACAAAAAAAACTCCTACTGTCTTACTGTTTGTACAGCCACAATAGGAGTTTTGTATCACAGGCCTTTATCGAATTAAAGGAGCCTGCTCAATTTGTGAGTCATCATTGTTGGATTTTATAGTTTCTACATTGTTTTCTTGCTGTTTTAGACTTGGCTTAGTCTTTAAAACCTCAGGCTTAGAAATTTCTGGGGCACCTACTGCCGCAGGCATTCTTGCATCTTCCTTAAGTGGAAGATCTGGCATAATGATTGGTTGAGCTCAAAAGCTTACATCTAACCCTTGAGGACCGTAATTACCTTCACCCTTGGCATCTCCATCAGAGATTCCAGCAGAGACCACATTGATTAGATCTCCTAGCATTACTCCGCGGTGTTCTAAGATTGGTGTATTTTTGTTTTCTTCAAGAGATTCAACTCTTGCCACACTCAAATCTTTTGCTACGTATATGATTTTAATTTTACCAACAGGAAGCGATAATGAGCGCCCTTGGTTTGTGCCAAGACGATCTATCACATTCACTCTTCTATAAAGAACAAATGTTGTTCCCGGTTTGATGCCAAGATCATCACCTGCATTTAAATAGAAGTCTGTATATACTGTCTCAGTGTTTGAGAGCTGAAGATTTTTTCGGATCTCGATGATCTGAACTTCCTTTGCTTGCAATTCCATAGCAAACATTGAAAGCGTTATAAAAAATAGCAATATTGCAGTGGCTTTAAACATAACTATCCCTCCATGGGTAAATGCCACTACTCCGAACCTATTCCTTAGTTCTTATTCAAGAGAAACAAAAACCATCTGTTTTTATTTCTCTAGTGCACCCTTCTGGTACAAGAGAAGTTCCTAGAGTATTTATCGGTATCAATGCGATACAATTAACTCGACGATAGATGAGGAAATTTTTACCTGAGGACAGCAAATGTCCTCATTTTGAGGACAAAAGTCTAGCTTTCCACCTTTCGCTCAGCTAAAACGCCCCTTATGCAAAAAGCGGCGGTAATTAAAAACAGAGACCATTTCTTAAGAGAGCTTCTTAAGAACGAATTCCAAAGGAGAGCGGAAAAGAATCCGTCTTTTTCTTTGAGAGCGTTTTCAAACAAGCTTGAAATGGATCAGTCGCTCCTTTCGAAGCTTCTTCAAGGAAAAAGAAAGTTCTCCGATGAGTCTGCTCAAAAAGTTTCTGAGTTTTTAGGGGTTTATCTAAAATCTGATGTCGAACAGTCGGACTTCTTTGGTGATTACCAATTGATGAAAGAAGATGAATTCTTTGTCATCTCGGCTTGGTATCACTTTGCAATTCTAGAGCTTATCAAAACAAAAGGATTTAAACACAACCCTAAATTCGTAGCCGACAAACTTCAGATCACTGAACTTGAGGCACAACGCGCTTTAGAAAGACTAGAGAGATTACGATTTATAGAAAAAAAGAAACAAAAGTATTCGCTCAAAAAAGCTTCCAACACTTGGTTAAGCTTTAGTGAAACCTCAACGGCCAAAAAAACTCTACAAAGGCAACTCCAAGAAAAATCTCTTTCAGCTCTTGAAGATATCTCATTTGATAAGAGAGAGCACTCAAGTCTTACGGTTGCAGTAGACCCCAAGTTATTGCCAGAAATCAAAAAGAAAATAACAGAATTTAGAAGAAGTTTAGACCAATACATTATGGAAAACGGAAATGAGAAGGAAGTGTACAACCTTTGCGTTTCATTTTTCCCACTAACTAATACTAATAAAGAAACTGAAAAATAAGAGAGGTAACTTATGTTTAGCAAATTTTTATTAATTATATTGATGTTCGCGTCAATCCCGAGTTTCGCAGGACAAGATGGCAATGGCGGGTTTGGAATCCAATGTGGACGGCAATTTCATTTGTTGGATCTGTATGAGGCTAAAAACAGATATCATTACTACGTTGATCTTGGCGCGGCCAATTTAAGTGTCGCAGAAAAAGTTGAGATCATGCTGACTCGACTGGAGAAGTTTGTTCCTAAGGTTGCAGCTTATTACAGACAGGAGGCTCTCAAACTCATGCAAACCATTGAGAATAGAACTGCCTTTTTAACCGGGAAAAAATTTGTTACAAATGGCAACGTTGTTTTAGAAACCGTTTCTAGTATACCTCTAGATATTGGACTCTCCTTGGTTTGCGCAAATGCGAAATTCTATCCCATCGCCAGAAATCATTATTTTACAAAAAATGACTTGCAGATTTTTATATATGAAAAACAGTGGAACCGATTAAACAATGATAATAAGGCAGCGCTTATCATTCACGAATTATTTTATGCAAAACAACAGTTCACTATAAAGTCTCGAGATTCTTCTTTGCTTAGACATTTGATAGCACTTTTAAGCTCCCGCGAAGTTGAACAACTTAATTTAGAGCAATTCTTGAACAAAATATCTTTCTTTATAGATAGAATTACTCAAGGTGGTGTTGATATTTATATTTATAGAGGAGAAAAAGCAACCTTCCATGCTAATGGACTAATTAAGTCTGTTTATGGAAAAATAGAGAGCAGATATGTCAATAAAGACAGTATCAACATGACCTTTCTCGAAAACGGCGATATAGATGAAATTATTTTCCCTAATGGAGGGGGAACTGCAAATTTAGCTAATAATGAAATACTTAATAATTTACGCAAAATAAAATATTTATACAAAGACGGTAAACATTTAGGTTTTTCAGTAGAAGGTGAGGCCTTCTTTACGCCATTTTATAACGAGGTTGAAGAAGGTGATTTTTTTAACGCCCGACTAACTGGCTACCCTTTTACCGGTATTTATCACCAAGTTGATCTTAATGGCAGAGGTAGATGTATTGAATTGCATTTTGATTCCAGTCCTTTCAATAAAAATAAAGATCTGGATTACTTCAAAATCAAAATCTTAGGCGAAAGCAAAGCAAGGGTTTTCAAAAGAGGTGAAGAGGTCAGAGTAAAATTAAACGATATGAGCCGTCCAATAGCGATCGGCTGTGACCCTCTGAAATTGAATTAACTAGACCAAAAGCGAAGGTTAAAAAACCTTAACTTGTTAAATTCTGTTCCCTCTCTGAAAATAGAGAATCAGAGAGGGATTTTTTTATGAAATATTTAGTTTTAATTCTTTTGGCACTTTCACTTTCAGCGTGTTCAATTTTCAATAGACGTACAGAGCCAAACGATAAAACCATCGAAGCCCCCCTATCAGAACCTTCTAGCGGCGCTCAAGTTCAACTTCGCCCCCTCTCAGAAGAATACAAAACATCTGAAGAAAAACCTTCGGCAGACGGTATTGCAAGCCCCATCGCAGAATCAGGACAAG
>JAEYZS010000208.1 GCA_023427925.1 Pseudomonadota bacterium
GATGTAAGGAGAGGAAAACCAACAAATCACAAAGCGTTTGGTGAGGCGACCGCTCTTTTGGCTGGCGATGCGCTTCTTACGGAGTCATTTAGAGTTCTTTCTAAAAATTCACAAAATCCGGAATTAAATTTAAAAGTTGTCAATCTTCTAACAGAGTGTGCTGGGTTATTAGGAATGATTGGAGGGCAAGTGGTAGATCTTGCAGCTCAAAAAAATAAAGTCAGCGCTGAAGAACTTGCTCAAATGCAGATCAATAAAACAGGTGCGTTAATGAGAGCTTCTGTTGTGGGCTCGGGAATTCTGTGTGGCGCCAATGCAATACAAATCGAAGCGCTTGAGGAGTTTTCAAGGCACATCGGTTTAACTTTCCAAATTGCGGATGATCTCCTGGATGCCGATAAACAAGAGCTGGGAAGTTTTGTAGGAATCTTGGGGTATGAAAAGGCCAAGGCTTTATTAGACTCATTAACAAAAGAGTCATTAAGCAAATTGCGTACATTTGAAGGCAGCGAATTCTTGTGTGCACTTTCGAAGTTTAATTCTCAAAGACTAAAATAATATGAAAAAGCGAGTGGATGTTTCTTTGGTAGAGTGGGGATTTTTTGAATCCCGGAATAAAGCTCAAGCTGCCATTGAAGAAGGCCTTGTTTCTATCGAAAATAAGAAAATTTTAAAGTCCAATCAAGAGATCGAATTTTCGGAAGAAATAAAACCACTCGTTCGAGTGGAAAGTGGGAAAAGTAATCGCTACGTATCTCGCGGTGGTATAAAGATGGAAGGAGCACTTCAAAAAACTGGCATTGAGGTGAAAGGCTTAAGGGTTTTGGATGTTGGAATCTCTACGGGCGGATTTTCAGATTGCTTACTTCAAAATGGAGCAAAAGAAATCGTTGGAGTAGATGTCGGCCACAAGCAAATCCATCCCTCACTTTTGTCCCACAAAAATCTTCATGTTTATGAAGGCTTTCATATTAATAATTTAGATAAAGACTTTTTCATCCGCGAAAACCTAGACCCTGAGTTTGATCTTGTTGTTTGTGATGTTTCGTTTAATTCTATTCGAAATGTATTGCCGCACGTTAATTCTTTTCTGAAAACTGACGGGACAGCGCTCTTTTTGGTCAAACCACAATTTGAGCTTTCTCGTGAAGACCTTGGTAAAGGAGGAATCGTAAAAGATATTTCGCATTTTCAAAAGGTAGAAAAGTTGGTAAGATCATTATTCGAAGATTTTAATTACACGATCTTGGATTATTTCGAAAGTTCCATAGCAGGATCAGACGGCAACAGGGAGTTTTTCATTTATGCAAAGAAATTCGGAGATTCAAAAAAAGTTTAGATTGCTTTCCATCTTGATTCTGTCATGTCTCATTCTCCAAGCGTGTACGGTAGCATCCAAAAGGGATGGCGCTAAAAAAGAACTTCCAATCCCATCAACCGGCGAGTTACCACCTCGTATAGATATTTCTGACGATGGTTATGGTGAGGGTAGCGAGCCCGTTATTCCAAACGTGAAAGTGCCTAAGATTGGAATTGTTTTAACGCCAGCAGGTGCCAGATCCTATTCCTATATTGGTGTTTTAAGAGAGTTTGAAAAAGCAAAAGTTCCGATAGATTCGATTGCAGGTCTAGAATGGGGCGCACTCATTGGAGCGCTTTATTCGGTCAATGGCAAGGCTCACGAAGTGGAGTGGAAAGCGTCCAAGATTCCAGAGGATTTTGTAAAAAAAGGAATTTTGTCATCTAGCGTAGAGCCGCGATCATTTGCTGAGCTTGATAAGCACTTAAAAACTATTTTTGAAAATACTAAAGTCGAAGAAGGTAAAATTCCTTTTTCATGTATTACTGACAATTTAAAAAATTTTAAAAGTCTTATGATCTTTAAAGGGACCTATCGAGATACTTTAGGATTCTGTCTTGGGCATGCTCCAATCACGACTTCTAAAAATGGCTGGGTAGCATCAAGCCAGCAAACACGCTTGCTCATTGATCAAATGGCGCAAAGAGGAATGGATTACATTGTCCTCGTAGATGCATTAACACCTTATTATCCCCTTAATGGCGTGAAAGTGGACGAATCTGTTCAAATTGTTTGGTCCAATGTTCACAAATCCATCGCCCAGAATAAAAAATACGTTCATCAGGTGATTACGGTCCCTATTTCTAAGAATATTTTAAGCTTTAATTCGCGAAAGGAATTTATTCAGCTTGGTGAAAGAGCAGGGAAAGAAGCAGCAGAAAAAATTGTTAAGCAATTTGGATTGTAATAGAAAGGAAACTTGTGTCTAGAACGCCAGCTTTTGATATTAAAATTTTTGAAAAACGTAGAGCAAGAATTGGAAAATCTATAAAGGATTCAGCAATTGTGCTTTTTTCTCAACCTGAGTTTGTTAGAAACAATGATGTCCATCATCGCCATAGACAAGATTCAAACTTATTTTATCTAACGGGATTCGAAGAGGCAGAATCAGTTTTTGTCTATAGGCCCGGTTTAAAGCCAGAAACAATTTTGTTTGTTCGCCCTAAAGATGAGTTCCGAGAAACTTGGGATGGATTTAGATTTGGACCAGAGGGTGCTAAAAAATACTACAAGGTGGATGAAGCACATCTTATTTCCTCGCTCGAAGAGAAGCTCCCTGAGTTTTTGAAAGATGTTAAACAAGTTTATTATAGTCTTAAGGAGAATCCCGAACATGATAAGGTCTTCTTAAAAGCGATTAAGAAAACTCAAAGCACATTTCATCGCGGTTCCCGAGGGAATTTGCCGATTCTTGATAGTAAAGAATTGCTCGGTGAATTTAGACTTATTAAAGATGAAACAGAAATTGAATGGCAAAGACAGGCTTGCGAGATTACTGCCAAAGCACACATTGAAACCATGAAGTTTGTAAAGCCAGGCATTAATGAAAGACAAATTGAAGGTTTTCTACAATTCCAATTTAAAAACCAATTGGCTGCACGCGAAGGTTACGAATCTATTGTTGCTTCCGGAAAAAACGCAACTACACTTCACTACATATTCAATGATCAAAAGTGTAAGGCTGGAGATCTGTTGCTCATTGATGCTGGAGCAGAGTTTAATTATTTTTCTGGAGACATTACACGAACATTTCCAGTAAATGGCAAATTTACTAAAATTCAAAAAGAATTTTACAATCACGTTCTCGAAGTTCAAAAGAAAATTCTCGCAACTATTAAGCCAGGAATTGAGTTTAAAAGCATGCAAGAGAAAACCATAGAGCTTTTAACTGAGGCGATGATTGACCTTAAGTTATTAAAGGGCAAAAAAGAAAAGCTCATCAAAGATCTCGCGTACAAGAAATACTACATGCACGGAGTGTCGCACTGGTTGGGAATGGATGTTCACGATGCTGGTTTGTATGAGATAGACAAAAAGTCTCGAAAGCTTGAAGCCAATATGGTGTTTACTGTGGAACCAGGGCTTTATGTGCCTTATAACGACGAAAGTGCACCAAAGGATTTGAGGGGCCTTGGCGTTCGTATCGAAGACAATATCTTGGTCACTAAGAAGGGTTATGAGAATTTAACTCAGAAGGCACCAAAAGAAGTATCCGATATCGAAAAGGTTATGAGCTCTTAAAGAAAGTTATGGGTCAGCCATTTTCTTGAAATGGCTTCGTGATAGAGTTTAAGCTCTTGATTCATGATATCTTTGTCTTTAAATGCAGCCTCATGACTTTCTGTCCTTACGGCAAGGGGGATATGTGTTGCAATGTCGAGAAGCCAATAATCTCCCATCGTATTGCCACAAGATAAAATTGGTCTAATGCCATTAGTTTTTTGCATGAGTGCTTCGGATTTTCCCTCTCGATATGTGATCGGACCATCTTGAATATCGGTGACAAGGCCATTTTCTATTTTGGTTTGGACTCCGAGAACATTTTCAAATGGAATTCCAAGTTGTGCCACGCAGGGTTCAACAGCCCATTTTACCGATGCCGTTACAACATACACATTTACATTTTTTGATTTTAAATACTCAATGAGTTTTTTAATCGGTGGAAAGACCGCAATTCCGTCTCGAGCAATAAATGCATCTTGGGCCCACTGGCGGACAGTCGTGATGGGCAAGCCTTTATGGATTTGAGCCAACCAAAGAAACGCGTCCCGAGGATTTTTATCTTTGATGGCGTAGACGTATTTCCAGGGCTCTGGGGGCAATGGAATAAGTTTATTATCAATTTCGTAATCGAAAAAAGCGTTGCCTGCGTCATTATCCCAGAGCGTGCCGTCGGCATCAAAGGCGGCAAAATGAGGACCCGGGCCTTTTACGGCCTCATCTATTTTTTGAGTTATAAAACTCCACGTTTCCTCTGAAAAATCTTTGTAGTCCATGTCACAAGGCTATATATTCGGGTATGACTATGTCAAATTTTAAAGTCCTAACAATTCAGAATCTCGAAGAAATTCTAAGTTTAGAAGAATCTAAAATTAAAATTCTCGATGAAATCGAGCGCATGCAGATCGTTTGGAAAGCGCCTTGGAGAGAAGAATCTTTAGAGCATTACCTGAAAACAGGCTGGTGTATCGGAATGTACGACGATCAAGGGCAGATGAAGGCGTATTTTTTGGCGCAACCTATTTTATTTATGGAATCCCTTACTCAGACACTTTGGATTGAGTATTTGTCCTACAACAACCTTGATGAGGGATTAAAGCTTCTGGACTTTGCGTACAAATATGGCAGAGACAAACACTTGCAGAGAGTTTTGTTCAACAAAGACTCCATTTTTGAAAAAGTGAATTTACCATTTAAAGTGGCAAACCAAAACAAGAACTATGTTGAAGTGTACACCACAAAATTATCGTAAGAGGACCTAAGGTGAGTTTTTCATTTTTAGATAGAGATAAAATTATTCAAAAAATGTCTGAGTCAGAATATGACGTGGTCATCATTGGCGGTGGAATTACAGGAGCGGGTGTGGCAAGAGATGCTGCGAGCCGCGGTATGAAAGTCGCGCTTGTAGAGGCTTCAGACTTTGCCTCAGGAACGAGTTCGCGTTCGTCAAAGCTAATTCACGGTGGTATTAGATATCTTGAGAACATGGAGTTTCATTTAGTATTTGAAGCGCTTTCTGAGCGCGCACTCCTTTTTAAGATCGCTCCTCACATGGTGCACCCTTTAAGATTTCTACTACCGCTCTACAAAGGAAGCAGAGTTGGAATGTTTAAAATGGGATTGGGAATGTGGCTCTATGATGCTCTTTCTTTATTCCGGGCTCCGCAATTGCATGAAAGATTGTCGCCCAAACAATCCCTAGAAAGAATTCCAATACTTGAGGGCAAAAACTTGATGGGTTCCTACGTGTACTCGGATGCTTATATGGATGACGATCGCCTTGTGATCGAAACTCTTAGATCTGCTCAGGCTCTAGGAGCCGACCAGGTGAGCTATGTCCGTGCAACAGAAGCTCAGTTTGAAAATGAAAAAATAAAATCCATTACATGCGAAGATGTTTTAACAGGTAAGAAGTTTACTCTTAAGGGCAAGCATTTTATTTCAACAGTGGGTCCGTGGACAGATCAGTTGGGGGAAAGATTGTTGAAAAAGTGGAAAAAGATTCTCCGCCCTTCTAAAGGAATTCACATCACTTTAAATAAAGACAGATTACCACTTTCTAGCGCAATGGTTATGGCCACAGAAGGGGAGAAAAGAATTGTATTTGGAATTCCAAGGCATGAAATGATCATCATAGGAACAACAGATACGGATTTTAGAGATGATCCCGCGACAGTCCACTCTACAAAAGAAGATGTTGAGTACCTCCTAAAAGTTATCGAAGAATATTTTCCAGGAGCTGTACGTAAGGAAGACATCATAGCTTCTTACGCTGGAGTACGACCATTAGTACACGATGGCTCCGAAACGGAAAGCAAAACGAGCAGAGAACACACAATAATCGTCGATCCGAGAAATATTACCTTTGTCGCCGGTGGCAAGTATACAACTTATAGAAAGATGGCAGAGCAAACAGTTGAAATGCTTCTTAAGTTGTTTTCAAAAAACGATCGCAAAAAGTTTAAATCTAATAATACAAAGATCCCCCTAAATCCTAAGATCACTGTCGAGAGTTTCAAGGAAGCTCAGTCGCGATTAGAGGAGCTCGCTTCGCGAGTTCATTTTCCCAAAGACCAAGTCCAGGTGCTATTGGATCGCCATGGTGGGGAGGCCTTTGATATTGTGAGTCACTATTATAATTCTTCTCTAAACTCGATTTGGGAACTTGAGGCCCATTTCGCAATAGATGAGTGTATGTGTGGGAAACTAAAGGACTTTTACTTAAGGCGAGCCCCACTTTTTCTGGCAGAAAAAGATCATGGTTTTCAGCTCTTAGAGAGTCTGTCTTATATCTTCCAGCAAAAATTAGGTTGGAGTGACGAAGTTCGTCGGTCTAACATTAAAGAGGTAGCCGAGCACGAAGCTTTTGAATTGGCTTGGAAAAAAAGAAATCTAAGAATCTTGAGGGGGGAGAAATGTTGAAGAATTGGGGAACGAAAGTTTTCGCAGTCTTTATTTGTCTGAGCTTACTGATATCTTCTACTGCCCAGACCCACTTTACACCAACATTCGATGAAACCTTGAACAAGTGGCTTGGATATATGGGGTTTCGAGGAAATGTTTTGGAATATCAAAAGTTTTACGATGACATCGGTTATCTTGATGACTTTAAGATTCTATTGGAAGAGCCTTTAAAGGAAAGAGTTGCTGAGCGCGCTCAAGCCCGAATCCTATTTGAAATTAAAGAAAACGACACTTACGAATTTGCGAATTTCAAAATTCTTCAAAAAGATATCAAGGACCTTCCTTATATGTACGCGGATTGGATCGCAAGGTTTGCGATTTCATATGCTGTAAAAGACGTTTCAAGACTTTTGGGGTTAAGAGCCAAAACTGAAAAAGTAGGAGAGGGCCTTTATCGGGTAACGATTGATCCTGCAAAGTCAACAGAGCCATCTAGATATAGATTTACGCAGATTGAAGTTTTTTATGAGGTTAAAAATTTGTTCCTAAATCTTGATTTAAATATAAAAGGGGAACGCGATTACTTGATATTGGGCTTTTTAAAAAGCGAGATCCACGGCATTTTAAGGGCGCTTGAAAATGGGAACTTCCCGTCGTCTACTTTAGTGACTTTAATTTCTGAATTATTGCGGGGATCTTCAGACTATCTAATCCGCGATCTTTTAAAATTGTCAGAAGCTTCGCGTGCGACTCTTTTAGAACTCGAACGTAACCCCGAATTAACAATTGAGGAATGGGAGCCGCAAGACTCACTTTAACTCCTCCTGCGAGGTAGAGCTTTGCCACATCTGCAACGAGATCGCTTAGATCTTCGCCATTAGACTTTAGAAGAGCATCAATGCCTTCAGGGGAAAATCTAAAAACAACATCGGGTTTTCTGGCAGATCTTAACTCAAACTTTGGATCCTTGCCTTGTTTAAAATATGTGCATTCAATTGTGTTACCAATGAAAATTCCAATTTCGACTTTGGAATCCAGGTAGCTCATGAGCTTAAAGCTTGCGGGTTTTTCCTCTAGAAAGCTTTTGCATTTGTCGAAATATTCATTCGCAGTATCCATCATTGTCCTCGCAGAATCGGTATCATCGGGCTAGCTTAAGGGATTACCACTCTGCGTCTTAAGGTGTCAAAATAAAAGATTTTTATCTGGTTTTTTCAACGGAATTCCTTAAAGTTGTTAATATGTTAAGTGTGTTGACTATGATTTAAATAGAGCCTTACACTAAAACAGTCTAAATATATTTTACTAAGGATTAAGAACATGAGTTTTTTCAACAAAATTTCTGAGTATTTCTCTCATGACATTGCGATTGATTTAGGAACTGCAAATACTTTGGTCTTTGCAAAGGGGCGCGGAATAATTCTTAATGAGCCGTCTGTTGTTGCTGTTCAAAAAAATGTTAGAGGTTCTCATCAATCACGTGTTTTGGCAGTTGGCAAAGAAGCAAAAGAAATGCTGGGAAGAACTCCTGGAAGTATCGTTGCGATTCGTCCGATCAAAGACGGTGTGATTGCAGATTTCGAAGTCACGCAATCGATGCTTAAATATTTTATTTCCAAATCAACTGGAGCAAAGAAAAGTTTTATTCGTCCAAGAATTATCATTTGTGTTCCTTATGGTATTACACAAGTTGAGAAAAAAGCTGTCAAAGAATCAGCTCACTCTGCTGGAGCTAGAGAAGTTTATTTGATTGAAGAGCCGATGGCCGCTGCAATTGGCGCGGGCCTTCCGATCACTGAGCCAAGCGGAAACATGGTTGTTGATATCGGTGGTGGTACAACTGGCGTTGCAGTGATTTCACTCGGTGGTATCGTATACTGTAAGTCCATAAAAGTTGCTGGCGATAAATTTGATGAAGCGATAGTCAATTACGTTCGTAGACAGTTCAATCTTCTCATCGGCGAAAGAACTGCTGAAAATATTAAAATTGCAATTGGTAATGCATATCCATTTGAACAAGAAAAAACAATGGAAATCAAGGGCCGTGATCTAGTAGCAGGTGCTCCAAAAACGATTGAGATCACGAGCACTCAAGTTCATGACGCTTTAATGGATCCACTTTCTGAAGTAGTGGACGCTGTTAAGACTGCTCTTGAAAAGACTCCACCTGAGCTTGCAAGCGATATCGTTGATAACGGAATCGTATTAACAGGCGGGGGGGCGTTGCTTTCAAATCTTGATGTATTGTTGAGAGAGAAAACAGGATTGCCTGTTTCGATCTCTGAAGATCCACTTACTTGTGTTGTTATGGGGTCAGGTAAAGTGCTTGAAGAAATCAAGCTCCTCAGACAACTGACAACGGATTAGGCCATGAAAGAAGCACAGATAAGATCTGTCGCTTTATTTTTCTTCTACACGTTCTTAGACAAGAGCTTGGCAATGAAAGCTTCTGTTGAAGCGATAAACTTATATGGCAAGCGCCTTAAGAAACGAGAGACTCACGGTCCGACGGAGCCCCTCCTCGTTTATTCAACTTATAAGGTTTGGAAAAAATATTCAAAAAAAAGAAATATCAAATCCAAAGATTTTGATCTTTCTGCTGAGGGATGGATTATCCCAGATAAATTAAAGTTAGAGCCATGGAGAGAGTTTGTAAGAGACTCAGATCCGCAACTCTATCTCGCTGTGATCTGGTCTACGCTATTGAACTTTTCAGATAGGGATATTTCAGAAGGTTTGGGGATCACTGAAGGCAGTGTTCGCTATCGAATAGGCAATGGCCTAAAACTTTTGGGTCAAATGGTACCTCCAGCAGGAGGCCTCGATGCGTAAAAGAACTTTAAGTGAATTCATGTGCATCGAAATGCTTTATGATTACAAGTCAGGAAAGCTCGATCCTCTAAGACATCAGGCGGTTGAAGATGTGTTGCAATCTTCTCCAAGAGTTCGCGAAGAGTTAAAAAAACTTTCTATTGGAATCTCTTACTGTGACAAACTAAAAAATATTTCTGTTTCTGAGCCCCTCGTAGACATGATTCTAAATCAGCCGAAGTCTGCCGAGAGAGTTCTATCTAAATTTCGCTGGGGGAATTTCCCGCAGCCCGTGCGCTGGGCATTTGAAGCAGTGGTTGTTGCTGTGGCAATTGCGCTTTTTGTAACTCAGGTTCCGAATCTATTTAAAGCAGAAAAGAATCCAGCAGAATCCATGGTTGTGAAAAAATTTGATATTAAGCCGCCAGGACCAGAAGTGGTTGAAGAGTCCGAAGTCGAAGCAAACCCAACTGTCGCTAAACAATCTACTGAAGTTGTTACGGAGCAAGCTCCAAAACCGACTGCGCCAATCATTGCATCAAAAGAAATTCCCCTACTGCTTCGTCCGCCTGAAGCGCCGGTTGCTGAGGCAGATGGACAAGCTCCAGCTGCAACAGTTGCAACAGCGCCGGCTCAGCCCGCACCTGAGCCACCAAAGCCTGTAGCTAAAAAGGGAAATGCATATGTATATCGAATGACAATGCATGTGGATGATGTCGACAATGTTACACCAGAGATAGTTGCATTGATTTCTGGTTTGGGTGGAGAAAAGGCTGGTGAAGTGGAGCTGGGTTGGAGAAGAAAGGGCGGAAGTTACTTCCACTTTTCAATTCCTAAAGCAAACAGCCCAAATCTACAAGAAGGTCTCAAAAACTTTGCAAGATTTAACATTATTAAATCTACCCATCCAAGAGTGATGCCAGAAGATACGGAAAGATATATTCTCTGGGTCGAAAAGAAGAGCACACCGGAAGCTGCTCAAAATGAAAGCCCCGAGTCACAAGAAACGGCTGATGACGAAGCGGAGCCTAGCGCGACGACGAGCCCCACTGATGAACAAGATGTAAATCAGGAAGATAATGAAACGAATTAAAGAGATTTTTTTATTTCCCCAAAAATCATTACGAGCAATGTTAACCATATGGTTCTTGCTTTTTTCGATAATTCCGTTGGCGTTTATTACTGGCTATTCCTTAGTACAATTTGAAAAAGTATTCAGCGACGAAATGCTAAAGCGCCTCAATGACAATTTCGTAGTCATCACGAAATCCATTGAGGAATTAAAAAACTATCTTAAGACTTCGGCCGAGCTTCATTCCACAGACGATGCACTGGTCTTTAATATTTCCACTAAGAATATTCCAAATTTAAAACGAGTTTCGTCGGAGTGGTTAAATGCTGGCTACATTGATCAAATCTCTCTTTTTGATAGAGACGGTCAACTGATAGTTGCATTCAAAAAAGATGAAGATGGCTTTATTATTAACGATCTCCAAATGGAAAAAGGAGATATCTTTCTTAATCGAGCCTTGATGGAATCGATTCAAGACAAAGAGCAAGTGATTCTAACGGACATTAATCCTAAATCGGGTTTTGATTTGATCTCTTACTCTAAAGTGGTTGGTAAAAAAAGAAGGATTGATGGATACATCCAAGAAATCATTCGTATCGATCAAAAGTACATCGAAAGCCTGAAAACTCGATTTAACTTGGACGTCTTGATTTTAGATAAGGATTTTAAGCCGGTTGCTTCGACTCAAAGTGATTTTATGTTGATCGGGTCTTCATCATATCAGCGAGGATTTACTGACAATGTGAAATTCTTAACCGTTCAGAGTCAGTCAGAGCCTTTTTCGCTTTTGATTAAGCCATTAGACAAGGATCAAAACAATATTAAGTTTGGCCTGGCTTCGTCTAAGAAAGAAATCGAATCAACTACTAAAAAAATTAATGCCACAGTATTCAGTGTCGTTGGTGTTGTTGTTCTTTTGATTTTACTTGCACTTTGGATTGTTTCTAGAATTTTGATTAAGCCACTGACTCAATTGATGGGTGCGGTAAAGAGTCTTGAAAGCGGTGAGGGAAATACTTTTGTACACGCAGATTCGGGAACTGAAATCGGTGAACTGACTAAAAGTTTTAATGAAATGTCAAAGAAGGTCACCAAGGCGCAAAGCGAATTGACCAAGAAAGTAAAAGAGCTCGAAAAGACAAATCACGAACTTCAAGAGGCTCAAGCTCAGCTCGTTCATTCGGCTAAGATGGGAAGCCTGGGGCAAGTGGTCGCAGGTGTTGCACATGAGCTTAACAATCCAATCGGATTTATCTATAGCAATATGGGGATACTAAAAGATTATATTGAGCGGTTTGAAAAACTCATTGAAATTGCAGAATCGAGTCCGAAAAAACTAAAGAGCGCAAAAGACGAGATGGACTATGACTATATGATGAAGGATTTGCCTAAGCTTATCAAATCCTGTCAAGACGGAGCCAAGAGAGTAAGAGACATAGTCTTAAACTTAAAAAACTTCTCACGATCTGATGAATTAGAAAGAAAAGAATTTTCTCTCGAAGAGGGCCTTGATAGTACACTTGAAATCTTAAAGAGTGATTTAAAACATCGACAAATCGAACTTCATAAAAAGTATAGCGGAATACCTCCGATTTATTGTTATGCTGGACAAATCAACCAAGTCTTTATGAATATCATCTCTAACGCCGTTCAAGCGATTGATGGTAAAGGCGATATCTGGATTGAAACCAAGAAAAAAGGACTCGAGGTTGTCATCACGGTTCGTGATAATGGCCGAGGAATTCCCGCAAAAAATCTAAACAAAGTATTTGATCCATTCTTTACTACAAAACCCGTAGGCCAGGGGACTGGCTTGGGATTATCGATTTCCTACGGAATAATCGAAAAACATAATGGAAAGATTTTAGTGGATTCCAAGGTCGGTGAGGGAACTGAGTTTACAATCATTCTTCCAATCGTTACACCAAAGGCTTCAAAAGCTTAACTGCAATATAAATAGCTCATTGTCATTGTTGGTGTAATTAAAGTGTCTCAAATTGAGATTCTTTTTATTTCGCAAGTATTTACCGATATAATCTAAGTATGTTGTTAAAATGCTTTTTAATTCTATCTTCAATAGTTGTCGCTCAGGTTCACACGGGTCAATCAAAGGTTGAGCAGCGTGTGAACGAGCACATGCAAAAGACAGGAAAAAAAATAGAGATTGAAGCCGCAAAAAAAGAAGTTGAACTTAAGCGTTCGGCCCCTGAGAGATTAAGAGCGGAGCCTTTTAGAAAGCAAAAGAAGTCTTCTTTTAAAGTCTATACTACACCTCATGAGCCGGATCCTGAGATCTTTCCCGATCAATACGATCACTCAGTGGCAGCGGATCCTGCAATAGAATTTGAACGAGATATAAGTGAAGTTCGAACACTTCCTACTGCCGAGCAAGAGAATGCAGCATTCGTAAGACAATTTAAAGAGAATGCAGAGAAGGCTGGAGTTAAAGTCCATATTGATCCGGATTACAAGGCAAGACCGATTAAAAGCCGAGGAACCGGCAGATAGGCAATGAAAGCTGATCTTCAGAAATAAAAAAAGCCAACCTTGAAGGTTGGCTTTTTTAGTTTCACGATAAAGTTAAGTTTACGCTTTTCTTTTTAAGCAAAGCTTAACGAAATCTTCGTAAGAAATTTTAAGTAGAGTAAGAGCTTGTTTAATAGCATCTTTTGTAGAAACACCATCTTTTTCAAGCTTAGACTTTAATGCTAAGAAGCTAACAAAACTTTCGCTTCCAGTTCTAGCAACATTAAGAGCTTCACCCATTAAGAAATCCATAGAATCGATTCTTACAGTTTCACCTTCAATAGTCTCTTCCCACTTAGTATTGCTATCTTTTAAGAGATTTTTAGCAGCCATAAGTTGAATATTTGTAAACAAAGCTTTGTTAGCAGGGCTTGGATCTGAAATCATGCTTTCAAGAACTTTCTTTCCATTTGCTCCTAGTAAACCATCAGTAATAGCACGAGCTGTTGCATTGTTTAGTCTTACTAAGTTTTCAGGCTTTAAATCTAATTCTCTTAGAGAAGGCTCATTTAAAATTCTGTATCCGTTTGAAATGTTTTGAACCAATTGTAAATTCTGTCTTAAATCACGCGCTCTTTGATCTCTTTCAGATTGCTGAGTTTCAGTTCTTCCAGATCGTCTTTCATTCTCTTTCGGCTTTACGCCTCGAGATGCAAATGCTGAAGACGCAACCGTAAGTGCTAGGAAAGCTACAAGCACATTTGTCTTAGTTAATTTCATATAAATTCCTCCGTATCGGCGTTACCCTTAAAGTCATAAAAATACTCAGGGATTTTAAGTTATTGTTCCTTATTTATCTACTTATACCTTAGAGCATGAAAAAAAGTGAAAATCGGTGCCGATTTTAGTCCCTCTTTCGACCTTCTTAAATGCCCTGATTCAAAACCATATTCTATTGAAAACAGGGGGTTTTATCGTCCGCCTCCCATTGTTCTCGACTTAAACTTATCGAGCTGAGATCTCTCGATATTCCTATACGCACTATCGAGATCCGCTGCCATTAAAATATTTATATTGAAAAACAACTCTTCCATTAACAAATCTAACCCACGGGCAGCTCCGGCAATTCCTAGGAATTGAGAGTTCAATTGGCCTGTATGTGCATATCTCAGAGTAGCAGGAGGTTGGTAAACTTTGCCTGTTTCTGATTTCACAGGCAATGACATATTCCTATCCTTACCGTATGGGTGATTCGTTAAGTTCTCACTTTCCAGTAGACTCTTGATGTCTTCGAAATGGTGTCGTACTGAAGGATCACTTTCAATCCTGCGGATCATGCTTTGTCCAAAGTGAGATGCCGTTATTTCTTGTAAAGCTTGTGCTGCAAGCAGAGCTTTAGGCACGTCTTCATTTGCTCCAACTTCCTTAATGAAGTTATCAATTTGTTTGTTCATTTTGAGCGCAGTATAATCTAGCAACATTCCTTCTGCGACTGGATTTCTAGACAATGAAGCGGTAACGACGGTCACATCTTCCCCAAGTGCCTCAACATAATTAGATTCCTGTTCTATCTTCATACCATCAACTAGACCTACGTTCTTTAACAGTGTGAAATAGGAGTACAGCATTGATGCATAATCTCTTATAACAGAGAGATCGTAAGGATCTTTTCGCGTGCTTTCTCCCGTAGCAACTGGAACTGCTGAATCCATTTTGGCATTTGTAAATGAAAGTAAAACCTTCATAAACGAAGTTCTAAAATGATTGATTACTGTTTTAAATCGCTGTTGACGATTTTTCAGAGCATTCAAGTGGAGTTCTTTTTGTCTAGGGGTTGCATTGGACGCATTTTTTATGGCGGCGTCTGTACGTAAAGACAGATCAAAAGAATCTTCGATGATTCTAAGGTAGTCATCCATTTCTTGCACATAGTTTTGAATCACATGAGTTGATACATTGGCAATACGCGTACTCTTTTGCGCTTTAATGTATTTATAGGCGTCAAGAGGTTGTTTGGTGATATAATTCATTGAATCTTTGCCAGCAAACGCAGGTACGAAGTCTTTCAGAAGAAGTTCATGGTAGCTTTGAGAGAAATTCTCATACACTTCCTCTAGGCGTGGGTCTATAAATGTTGCCCAAGTTTCACTGAAGTCTACTCCCGTTTCGGTAGCTACCGCTGGCGAAACATTTTTCATTAGGTAATCAAGTGCTGTACTCTTAGATTCGGAGCTTCGAGTCGGATAAAGAACTTTAGCCTTATTATTACAGAATGCCTCTGGCTTGTGTTGAACAAGTCTTGGTATAACAAAGTGGGCGTTTTTACCCCATGATTCGTCGATGATAGAATTTCGCATATCGTCTGTTTGAATGAGAGCATTCTTAATGAAATAATTCCCACATACGGCTTTTTCGATTAGGACAGAAGCGGGAGAAGTGGATTTTCCTAATAGTTTTTTGAGAGTTTCTTGGGGATATGAATTCTTAATTTCTTCGTCGAAGGCAAGAACAAGGGCCTCTCCGCGAGCTGCAGGCACTGGTGTTCCTAAGAATCCTCTGATTTCTTTAAACAAAATAGCTTTCTTATAGAGCGATAGTAAACGCTCTGCTTCGAATGACGAACGATCTCTAGAAGAGGTGGCTTTCTTCGTGTGTCGATACGCCTTGGTGAAGTTCTCATAATTAGAATTTATAAGATCTATCGTGTCTACCAATTGCGAATAATTATTATTAGCCGGAAGATCTACATCTTCTAATTTCTTTTTTGAGAAGTGATCTTTAGCCAATTTTTTTAATGCTTCTCTTCGATTTAAGTTCTGTTGACCTCTTAAGAACGAGAGTATTGATCCTTTGTCCTTTAATTTTTGAGACTCTGATTGGACAAGGTAGTCTGTAATATTCTGAGCAATTTTAACAAGAGTTTCATCTACTCCTTTCCAATCCTTGTGTTCGAATTTCTCTGAGCGAATTTCTCTGAGCTTTAATCCAATTTTTGGCAAAAGATCGATTACGCGTTGAGCACGAAGCTTGTTCATACCATCATATGTAAGTTCTCCGAAATCATCAGTCAGAGTTGCTTTTTCGAAATTCACTCTTTCAGAAAATTTAACACCATAGAGCCCGTCATCATGTAATAGGGGATTGAATGAAGTTGATTTCTTTGGGTCGAAATTATTGGCCTTAGCCGTGTATATGTATTGAGCGAGTAAATTATAAAATTTCTGAGTGATTGTCCATTCTGCTTGGTATATGTCGACATAACTTATCCAGTTCGAGTAGCTTCCCATGAATTTATAAAGTAAAGCGTCTTTCCATAATGTAGACTGCTCTTTAATAGTCGTTAGTCGTTCATGTGGATCACAGTCTTGTGGGTTTTCTGTATAGAAAGTTTTATAACGTGTTTTTGCTTTAATAGCGGCATGTGTTTCACATATGGATTCAGACCAGTTATTATTCTTTAGGTGATCTAATTGAATATTGTATCGTGACCGATTCATTCCTAACTCTGCTCCTGAACCCATTAACTTTTGTTCGAAGCGGAAAGAATAAGGCCTAACCCATTCGTCCCATTGTAAGAAAATGACAATACCTACACCGATTTTCCAACCTACTCGACCAACGTTAAACGCAACGCGAGTTAAATTTCCTTCTTTGCCAGGAATGTAGCCAAACCATTTGGCAATTCGGGCTGACATTGTCATTCTACCATTTTTCAGAATATTCTTATTTGCGATTGAATAAGCTTTCATTTCTTGGCTTACCGTATTGAACTCAATTGCGATACCTTCTAAAATATTTCCTGCCGAAATCAGAGCGCGATTTCCAGTAGAAAGTGCTGCATTTTGAACAGCGGATTTTGTTCCCTTGGCGCCAAGAACGGATGCCACGGTTATAAGCTGAGACGAGGCACCAGCGCCTGCACCGGCTACAATAATATTCATAAACGAAGCGATGTGGTTATGCATGTTGCTTGAACTTGTTACTTGATCATATGTCTTTTGACACTCGCTCAATGCTTTGGCTTGAGCTTTATCATCGAACTCGTCGACATTAATAAGATCAATAGCGCAATTTTTTGTCATAGAGATGACATCATGAGAAATTGCTGAAGCCATAGAACCAATACCCATTCCAAAGAAAGGAAGGACCTTCGCTAAAACTTTATTGCTGACATGAGGTGAGACGAGATTTGTAAACATTCTGTTTCCGACCATGAAAGCAAGGAAGCTGAGTTGTCCGGCCGGTGAAGTTGTTTCGTGTAAAAATTTTTCGAGTGCCGCAGGGTCATTCCTATATCTAATACTTAAGTTGATAAGCGTGTTTACATATATTCCAATATAAAAAGTAAGAGCTTCAACAGGGAATGATACGACCGCATGTGACCCTGCTTCTCCGAGCGTATGAGTGATAGTTTTGTTAACCATGAGAGGCGAAAACTTTTTTAATACTTCGGGTTGGACCTTATATCTCAACAACAAAGCTTCCTTTTGTTCGCGACTTTTTAGCTTTAAATCTACGTAACCATTTTTAGCTTTCGAAGCTTCAAAGATCATCTCGGGAAACATTTCACTATAACGTTTCGCCTCTTCTGCCGTAACTTTTAAGATAACCTTTGAGTCGTCAGTCGGATAATAAAATCCATTTCTTGTTTGAGCCGCCCGGTGGTCTATTTGAGCTATGAGCTCAGCAAGCTGTCTAAGTTGCACACCTTCGGTAGTATTGGAATTAGAACTTGTTTGCGCCTCAGGTTTTATTAGATTGAGTAGCTCTTCAGAACTAAGTCTATGAGTGGGGATATTTG
>JAEYZS010000238.1 GCA_023427925.1 Pseudomonadota bacterium
GCTCTAAACACCATACGACCAATTCTTCCAAAACCATTAATACCAACTCTTAGCTTACGTGACATATGTTTCTCTCCTGTGGCTTATACTTTTAGATGTACTGATTGACCCAATTTGTAATGGTTAATAGCAAAAATGGCAATGAGTGTGGGGCGAAGTCAGCTCGCGTCATCAGGGTGGGCACGATCATTGAATTCTTAAGTCTGGATTTTGTAGATTTGAGAATAAGGTGATTTGTATGTGGATTTCACTGTCTAAGACATTGACATTTGTAGCGCTATTTTTGCTGTTCATCCAGTCAATGGTGCACGCTCAAAATCACATTGTCTATCTTGCAGGCGAGGGTGTTCCAGAATCTGAAGCGGCCTATAATGAGCGCGTGGATCAAATCAGGCCTGGATCGACTGTAGTCTTTCAAAAAAATGGGTTTGAGAAATCGTTCCGAGTGGGGCAGCTCTTAGGACGTGGCCACACGACGGCTATTTTTGAGCTATTGGATCATCCTTCATGGGTCCTTAGGGTTCCAAGGATAGATCCACGCTCTGAGGTGAGTAAAGGCGTGTATGAACGGGGAGACTGGATCAACAAAACCTTCGACGGGTATAAGCTCTTGGTTCAAGAAGGACTGCCTGTAGTTAGGATTCACGAATATCAAAAGGATCTCTATGTCATTGTCGACCGAGTGAGCGGATTTACCTTTCAGGATTTTTTGTTCAATACGGAAAAACTTAATCTCTCTGAATATCAAGTTAAGAGTATCGAACGGCAGCTGTTTGACTTTGTTATGAAAGTTTCGAGATTTGAAACTATCGGAGACTTTCACGCCGCACAAATCATTTATGATAAAACCCGAGGTTGGACTATAATTGACTGGACCGCCGAGAGCTCGCTCTATAAAGGACATGGGGAAAGTCCTTTTGATTTTGTATCTCGATACTTATTGTTAGAATTGTTTGATCTGAAATCTGAAAAAGGTCGATGGCAGAGACGAGTCACTGTCGAAATTTTAGAAAGAATTCAACAGGTGAGAGACAGTCTTGCGAAGAACAGCTGTCAAAAGCTGTTCAATTAAATCAAATTTGAAATTTCAAACGAATATAAAAACTAAACGAACTTAGAAAAAAGAGCTCGAGTGTTTTTCTCGATCTGCGCGGAAAGTTCTTCTGGAGTCACTCCTTTAAGTTGAGCTACAAACTCCCCAACATGAGTCACAAAAGCGGGTGTATTCTTTTTTCCTCGCTGAGGAACAGGAGCAAGAAAAGGTGCGTCTGTTTCCACATGGATGCGATCAAGAGGGAGACTCTTTACGATATTTCTAAGTTCTTCTGCGTTTTTAAATGTTACAACACCGCTGATGGAAATATTAAATCCAATTTTTAGAGCTTCATCAGCGAGCCACTGCGTCCCTGTAAAGCAATGAAGGAGGCCTTTGACCCTGCCTTCAAATTTTTTAAGAATTTCTAAAGTATCAGGTTCTGCATCTCTTGTGTGGATCTCAACAGGTAACCCAAGATCTGCAGCAACTTGGAGTTGGCGTTCAAAGGCCATACGTTGTTCTTCTTTTGAGGAATTCATATAGTAGTAGTCTAATCCGATTTCTCCGATGGCCACGACTTCTTTGTTTTTTGCTTTATTCCTCAGATACAGATCGACTCTATCATCATAGACTTTGGCATCGTGCGGATGAACACCGAGTGTACAAAAAACAGTAGGGTAGTGTTTTTGCGCAAAGGCATAGACGGGTTCGAAATCATCAGGATTGGTCCCGATATTGATCATCTTGTGAACGCCTTGAGCTTTAGCAAGCTCAAGACCTTTTTCATCGCCTTCTTCCAACATCCCAAAATGTGTATGTGTATCGATCCATTGAACCATGCACCTAAGATAACTCAATTTATGAACAGTATCAATAAGCATATATTGTTTATAAGTGTAAAGATTCTTGCTAAGGGGCTACCGATAAGAAAGAAATCATAGAGCTATATTTAGGAAATCTTTAGTTTCGGAGACTAAGAATAAAGTTTTCAAATGTGAGCGTACGATCAATGTTTCCGTGGATATCTCGCTCCACCTGCATTAACTGCTGAAAGAGTTCTTGGATTTTTTCGGCAGGGACTGCATGGAAGCTCTCAAACACTTCGGTTTGGTCCGAATGAATTTGCGGAGTTAAACCTTCTTTAAAGAATAAGATATCTCTTAGAATTTGTTGCCAAAGGGAAACAAGCTTTAACGCTCCTTCGCGATCAGACATTAATTCTTTAAAGTTAGTTGCTGATTTGAGATCATTTGAGAGCGCTTCTTTTATAAATGAGAAGGATTTTTGTCTTAAGAAATCAAGCCCCGCGTCCTTGGTCTGCTCTAATAAATCCATTCTACCTTGGGAGGATCGAATCACCCAGTCTGGGGCATCGGTTTGTGATCTCATATCCTCATATGAAAGAGAAGAAAAGTGCAAAAGTTGTGATCGTGATCTCAAGGTTTTAAGTACGGCTTGATCAGAGTGAGTTATCAAAAAGAAAGTGGTATTTGCAGGAGGCTCTTCTAAAATCTTTAGTAAAGAGTTTCCTGCTTGAGGATTCATTGCGTGAGCATCGTTAATGATTATAAATCGATGCTTACCCGTCTTTTGAAGATTTAAGAATCGATGAATTTCTTCGGCTTGAGCAATTTTGATTTGGGCGCCATCAGGTTCGACGTACATAACTTCTTCATGTTCGTTTTTTTCGATTTTTAAGCACTGACCACACTCGCCACAAGCAGGACGACCGTTGGTGCAGAGCACTTCTTGGGCAAATGCAAAAGCAATTTTTCTTTTTCCAATTCCACTGGGTCCGGAAAAGAGATAGCAAGATGAAATTTTTTGAGAATCAATCACGCCCAAAAGTTGAGAGATTTGTTTTTTATGGCCGATGATGGATTTTAATAAACTCGCCATTAAACCTCCAAGAGTTTCATTTCTTGAAGTTTGACGGTAAGACGTTTAAAAAGTTCGTCGGGTGATTGAGCAGCATCCAAGATCAACCATCTCGCAGGTTCTTTTTTAGCCTCATCAAGATACCCTTGCCTTGTTCTCTCATGAAAATCTCGCTTCTCTGATTCGAGTCGATCAGCTTCTGTATTGGTCTCTTTTTGAC
>JAEYZS010000280.1 GCA_023427925.1 Pseudomonadota bacterium
GGCCGGGCAACATAGCTACACCTAGAGTGCGATCTGAAAATTTTATTTGGCTATCTTGAATAAGTGAAACAATGTACAGTGTTTGCGCAACACAATTTCCACCCCAACCTAGAAGTGTAGTTGTTAAATTTGGATAATCTCTTTTGTATTTTTTCAAATCACTTTCGAGAAGAAATTTCCTCAAACCTTCTATTGAATCGTAATGCATCTCAGTTTTACTGAAGTTCAGTCTTATTTCTTTTTGTAAGGCTTTCATTTTTTCATATATCAGGTCGCTGGCTAGGTTGTCTTTCGACGAACGTCTATCAATTCCTAGAATTTTTTCTACTTGTAGGAAGGCATTTGAGTATGAAATCTTTCTCTTTTGGTCTATGGCCTCAGTAATAGACTCTACAAGTTGTGATTTCGGTGTAGACCTAAATCGGGGAGTGAAATCTTTTATAACTGTAATTCGTGGATCGTGGATTGCATAAATTGATTCCCAAAGCAGTCCTAGAGTGAATACTAATGAGTCATAGTTATTCACTGGCAGAATTTTATCGCGCGTATTACCATATCCCCAGAATACCACACCTGCATGCAAAGCAACCGAGCCTGCTACGGAAATTTGCAGGGCATTTATTTTACTTAGGTAAGGATTTATAACTTTTGAAGTTTTTTGAACAGATCGACCTGCGAGCGTTGTTACTTTGAGTCTTAGATTTTTAGCTGCTTGAAGAATGCGACTCGTTCTTGGCGCTTTAAGAAAGATATTTGTGGCAACACTTCCCGGAGCGATAAAATCTTTCAGTATACTGAGAACTTCAATTCTTTTCTGGAATGGTATTTGATCAATTATGGACTTTGATATTCTGCGAATTTCAAAACTTTCTGCCTTTAAAAACGAATTTGCAAAGGCGGTTGCCAAATAATAATCCTTAGAGTTGGCTAAAACTTCGAATCTGACTATTTCAAGTATCTGAATGATTCTTCGCTTAAGGTCTTGCTCTTTTTCTGTCATAAGAAGAGCATTAAGCGCATTGTTTTTAGTATAACCTAAGTTAACCACTTTTCCGTTTCTGAGCCCCTCCCAAACATAGTAGTACTTTGAAAGGTATCCTCCAGAAGTTTTGATTTGATCAAAAATCTCGCGAGATGACTTATACCTGTTTTGCTGAATATAGGACTCCCATGTACTGAGGAAGGTAAGGAGGTACTGTTTATGAGCTAAGTATTTTATGCGGTATCGGGTATCTCCTTCTTCGAAGTAATTATTTAGAAAAGCAGTATAGATTGTATGAGTCAGGTGTAGATTTCTTTGTGTATCGTTTGAGGCAAACAGTGTCTTAAAAGGAACTGTGAGTACCAAGAGAAATATAAAGCCTAAAAATGAAGTTCTAAACTTCTGTAACATAAAGGGATATTATACAAGGTTTGTACCTTAATTTTTGGCTTCGGATCTCTTTAATGCAGTTTGAAATTAAATAATTTAGCTTTATGGTTCTAGGGCCAAAAACAGTCAGTCTGGTGTCTAGACTTATGCCATGATTTCAGATGGGGCAACTATTTAACTACGATTGGTCTCTGGCGCTCTGTTAAAATTAAGACATGATACATAAACTTCTGATATGTTTGGTCTTGACCGTATTAGGCTATCTTTTACTACGTAATGTGGATAACAAAACGATATTAAACTCAGTGTCTTTGGATTCTCAATTGCGGCTCATCAACGCTGGCTATGCGTACAGCTGTATTTATTCTAATTCTAAACTCAAAAGAGCGAGTGGAGAAATTTTTTCCACGTTTAGGCATCCGATAAATTTTAAGATATTAAATATCGAATTCAACAACGATATACCTACGAACATACTTGCTAAAGTAAATATACCTACGTGTCTATACAAAGGAACAAAAGGACTTAAACATGCAAATGAAAGAAGGGCTAAAGAATTCAATATGTGGTGTGATCTTTTTCCTGAGCATCCGTCAATAAATTTTTTTCAACTTAAATCTGTATTTAATCATTCCCCAAGCCGTAGAGAAGATCATGTTTTCCTTGATGAAACAGGTATACTCCATGAGCTAAGTTATAGCAATGTTCCGGAGTACATAAATATACATATGATGAATGGTGGATATTTTTATCAGCGTGAGTCCGAATTTTTAAGTCCACTACCTTCAGGATATTTACCTATGGGCCGAGATGTTGGCATTGATCACATTGTAGGCGTGCTAATCAAAGAAGCTTCTAGCGTTAAACATACATGCGATCAACGCAGAAGTGACAAAGGATGCATTCAAGCTGGGCGTCTAATTGCTAGTGGTGGCGCACTGGCAATGAGTTGTGAGGGTAAAATTGCTGATTGTTACCGATATGCGCTTTGCGAAGATGGAAATCTCTTTTACAAAACCGCAGTCCCAAAATGAGACTAAAAGTTCTAAAAACTGTTTAAGTTTTTTTCAGTAAATAGAAAAAGTTTAATTTTTTTCAAGGATTACACGAGTCTACAGAAAAACTAGCCGATAAGTCCTTATAAATATAGATAGTAAAATGGAGCCTCTGTATGAGTACAAAAATCCTTTTGGTTGGAAGCCAAATAGAGTCCGTAGAAAATATCAGGAATTTGCTCGCGACAAACGCAGTTTATAAAATACTTGAAGCTTCAAATTTTCAAGAGGCATTGCAAAAGCTTGCTGCGAATAAACCCCAACTCTTAATTTATGACACAGAAGTATTAAACGAAGAGAAAGTTGGATTCCTAAGAAGTCTTAGAGGGATGGGATATCCAACTCCGCTATTGATGCTTGCAAAAGCAGTTGCTCCTCGAGCGCGCGAGCTAGTAAATTCTTCGTACAGTAGAGCCTTGATTTTAGAAAAGCCATTTGCCAACAAGCATTTTATGGGTGTGACCAACAAAATGCTAGAGGGTCGTGATGTATCACAACAGACGCAAAAGCGTTTTTACACCAATCAAGAGACAACGGTTGAGCAGATCGGCAATAACAAGCAATATGTCTGCTCAATGCTGAATTTATCAAAAGGTGGGGCCTACTTAGAAG
>JAEYZS010000016.1 GCA_023427925.1 Pseudomonadota bacterium
AGGTTGGAATGGCGAGAAATGAAGCTGGCCTTAAAGAAGCTCTTGAGAAGATTCCTAAACTAAAAGAAGAGTTCCACTCCAACCTTAAGATCACAGGCACCGGTGAAGAACTCAACAAAAACCTCGAACTCGCAGGACGTGTTGCGGATTTCTTTGAGCTCGGAGAATTGATGGCAAGAGATGCTCTTCACAGATCCGAATCTTGCGGCGGACACTTCCGTGAAGAAAGCCAAACTCCAGAGGGAGAAGCAAAAAGAGATGATAAGAACTTTAGTTATGTGGCTGCATGGGAATATAAAGGCGAAGGTCAAGCTCAAGCATTACATAAAGAAGAACTAAAATTTGAAAACGTTAAACTTGCAGAACGTAGCTATAAGTAAGAAGGACTTTTTATGAATTTGACATTAGTGGTTTGGAGACAGGAATCAAAGGAAAAAGAAGGAAAGTTTGTAACATATAAGGCAGAGGACGTTTCGCCGGATATGTCCTTCCTAGAAATGTTAGACTTTGTGAACGAAACACTCACCAAAAAAGGTGAACGTCCTATCGAGTTTGATAGTGATTGCCGTGAAGGAATCTGCGGAACGTGTGGCTGCATGATCAATGGTCAAGCTCACGGTCCTCTCAGAGGAGTTACAACCTGTCAACTTCACATGCGATCTTTCAAAGATGGCGATACAATTGTGATCGAACCATTTAGAGCGAAAGCTTTCCCAGTTTTAAAAGATTTGGTTGTGGATAGAGATTCTTTTGACCGCATTCAACAAGCAGGAGGATATGTTTCTGTTAAGACAGGACCTCAGCCTGATGGAAACGCAATTCTCATTGGCAAAGAAGCGGCGGATAGAGCCATGGATGCCGCTCAATGTATCGGTTGCGGTGCCTGTGTAGCTGCTTGTCCAAATGCATCTGCATCTCTTTTCACCGGCGCAAAGGTCACTCAATACACTTACCTTCCGCAGGGCCAAGTTGAAGCAAAAAAACGCGTACTCAATATGGTTGAACAACATGATAAGGAAGGCTTTGGTAACTGCACAAACATTGGAGAGTGTCATGCCGCTTGTCCAAAAGACATTTCCATTCAACATATTGCTATAATGAAGCGCGAGTATATAAAAGCCTCTGCTTGTGATGACTAACGAATGAGTTGGTCTTCATATTCTTGGAAAGTTCAAAAAGGTCATGACCGTCGAATTCGCGCCGGCCATCCTTGGGTTTTTTCAAACGAATTGACAAAAAGTCCTAAGGGTCACCCCGTCGGACACCCTGTTGTTCTCTACGATTACAAAGAGAATTTCTTAGCATGTGGCTATGGAAATCCCAATTCTCTGATCAGCTTCAGAGCTCTTTCGTTTGAGCCTATAAATGAAAGCCCTAAAGAATATTTGCTCAATAAGCTTCTCAATTCTTGGAGTAAACGCGTTCGTTTGGGTCTAAAAAACAGTTTTAGGTTGTGCTTTAGTGAAAATGACTTTTTATCGGGCTTAATCGTTGATTACTATGTCGTTGAGCAAGCCGATCAAAAAGGCCAAGTGTTTTCCGTTCAAATTTCAACAGCTGGAATGGATCACTTGCTGCAAGATTTACCAGCTTTTTTTGAAAGACTTTGTCAAAAAGCACTCGAAGATGGACTAACAGAAATACCTTGGACACACACTTCAGTCGTTCTTAAAAATGATATCCAAATCAGAAAGCTTGAAGGACTTGAAGTTGAGGACGCGAAAGTAATTCATCAAAGTCCACATTTTGACCTAAATGAGATTGATATTTTGATTACCACACCTCTTGATCAATCCAATCTGACTATGACAACGGATCTAATCGATGGACAGAAAACAGGTTTTTTCTTGGATCAGACAAGAAATATCGAAGTGGTATTGAACCAGCTAAATAAAATTGTAAAATCAAAGAATTCGCCAAAAAAATTAAGAATCATTGATCTTTGTTGCTATGTTGGTCACTGGTCCGCTCAACTGGCTCACTTTTGTAAGATAAATAATATTGAAGCTGAAATCACCGCAGTGGACATTTCGCCAAAAGCACTCAAATGTGCAGAAAAGAATGTCTCTCGCATCACTTCCGGTGTAAGGATCGTAGAGCTTGATGTAATTGAAAAACTTGATTCTTTAACTGACAAGTACGACATTGTTATTTGCGATCCACCAGCGTTGATTAAAAACAAAAAGTCTATACCAACGGGGCAGCACGCATATTTAAAACTCAATACCAACGCCATGAGCTTGTTAGAGAAAAATGGTCTTTACGTGAGTTGCTCTTGTAGTGGCCTTTTAGAAAAGACTGACTTTATAAATTTACTTCGTAAATCCCAGGTCCGATCAAAAAAGTCTCTTCAAATCATTGCAGAGGGTGGACACGCGGCTGATCACCCTCACCTCGCATCTTTCCCCGAAGGCTTTTATCTAAAAATGCTTTTATTTTCGTAGTCACCACATAATGACACAGCGAGCACACCTCGTCCTTTAGAAGTCTAAAGTTTTGACAGTAAAATATAACTGTACTCTGATATTAGTAAATTCTATTCAGGGAGGGATTATGTTACGCAAGTTAACTTTAGCTGTGCTCTGCCTTTTTGCAGTGACTGCTTGTGATAAAACAATCGATGGTGTTCTCAAAAATTCTGAAAATCTAACTTTTAATGTAAAGAAGAAGCAAACAACGATTGCTCCAGGACAATGGGCTTCGACAATTAAGTTTAAAAGCAAAAAAGAAGTTGCTCTCGAGATTCAAGTTCCTGAGCAAAAGAAGCCAACCGTTGTTTCATTTAAAGTTCCAAAAAATGCGCCTCTTCCTCAGGAAAATGGCGACTTTGAACTGCTAGCTGCTCAAAGTGGTCAACCTTATGACGTTCAAGGATTTGTCAAAACATCTCATATTGATTCCGAAGAAAAATGGAGCTGGGAAAGCTGCACTTACCAAGTGAGAAGGCAAGAGTGTTATTACGACTCCCATGGCCGACCGTATTGCCGTTGGGTCTATTACGACGTGCACGGGCAACGTGATGTTCGTTACTTTGTTAGACAATCAACTCAAAACATTGAGTTTAATCTTTTAAACTCTACAAACGCTGCTGCGGGAACATTCAACGGAACCGAGCGCAGATCAGAGAGAGTTTATACTTACACTGGAGTCTGTAGATAATGATAATTAGCCAAATCCAAATTCAGCACATTCTACCGGTCTTTGCTCTGGTTCTTCTGACATTTGGATTGGCTCCCGTCATGCTCTATCGCAGAATCAAAGCTGTCAAAGCTGGAAAAATTCCTGTTGGCTACTTTAAGGATTACCAGCAACATGAACCTTTCTTGATGCCGACCGATGTCCAGATAGCCGCAAGAAATTACGTCAATTTATTTGAAGTTCCAGTTTTATTTTACGCTCTTATTCCACTCTTAATTCTAACCAACACTGCTGACAATGTTTCGCTGTATTTCTCATGGGCATTTGTAGCGTCTCGTTATATTCATACCTATGTACACGTCAGCTCCAATAAACTTATGCTAAGAATGAGAATCTTTATAATTGGCTTTTTTATTTTGTTTTTATTGTGGGCAAGACTCGGCTACCAACTTATAACAGGTTGATCGATTAGAATTTTACCAAGCTTAAAGATTTTAGATATTCGATTTCTTCTTGGAGATTGAAACCCGATTTTTCAAAATAAGTGATCAGCATTTCGCGAGTTTCCGGAGGGTTTTCCGACTCATTGATCCACTGATCTAATGTATCGAGTCTTTCGCTCTGATCAAGTTGCAATATGAAGTGCAATAAAGACATTGCCTTTGGCTGTGTATGGGCGGCTTTTAATAAATCAAAGAAGGCATCTCGCCCTTCTTTCTCACCCAGTCTTAAGAGTGCCCATGAGAGTGTCTGCAAGTATGAAATCTTTAATGGATCCAATCGACTATAGTCTGAAATAGTTTGCAATTGATCTCCTAAGAGCCGCTTCAGAGTTTCCTTGAATTCAGCATTTTTATTTTTACCTATGAGATAGAATATTGAAATTTTTTGATTGAGCTCCTCAATCCCAGGAGCTTCCAAGGTTCTTAAAATTTCAGATTTATAGAACTCAGCCTCGGTTGGAAATTGAGATAGTCCCATCAGTGCATTGGCTCTAATTCTAGGAGTTTTTGAATCTGCAAATCCTTTAAAGATTTCGATAAGCTCAGGGTGTCTAAACTGAGAGAGTGCTTCAAGGACATTCGCAAGCTGCCTTGGATCCTCCAACTGAAGTCCTAACATTAATATCGGAATACTTTTTTCACCATACAGTGCCGCAATCATTTGAGCAGCATTCAAACGAACTCTCGGAGTTAAAGACTTTCGATTCGATAAAACGAGATCTAAGGCAAACTTAGTAGCTTTATAAGACTTTGCCACCTTTAATGCTTCAAGGACTGTAATTTGAATTTCCTCTTTGTCAGATCTAAACTCATCCAAAAGCACATCGTAGGATTTTGGGTCTTGAGAATATCCTAATCCCAAAATAATTTGCTTCTTTAAAAGCTGCGGTGGGTTCTCATGAAGAACCTCTGACATTTTTTTAACGTAGTCTGCGGGCTGTAAGTAAGAGAGTCCGATCGCAGCTCTTACCGACTCATCAGCATACTCGGATTTTATATTTTGCTCCAGGGTTGGAATCATGGTCTTTTTCAAAACGAAAAGCTGAGCCAATATTAACAAAAATGTACTAGCTATTACCGCGGGTAAAACTCCAGGAGCAGTTGGAATGAATGCAAAAACAACGCCCGCAAGAATAATCGTCCCAAAAATATGATTCGATTTGAAAGTCATTCCGCTAAGGTATTTAAAAGACCCCGACAGTCGATTAAGTGAAGGATAATAAAATCCCGCAAGACCTTTTGACATACTTAGGAATAAAATATGTCCCCAGAGAGTCTGGGTCACCATTGCTGAAACGCCAACGGCAAAATGAACCAGCCAAACTGCTCCTATCACTCGTATCGGAGAAACTCGGTTTTTTTCGATCAACCGCCCGTTAATAAATGCAGCCGTCATCTGTAAAAAGCTTCCAACGAGCATAGCTATAGATATGATTCTTTGGAGCTCGATTTGATTTACAGTGTGGCTTTTAAAGAAATCATTAACCAAGTTGTCTTGAGACATCCTAAATACGCCTACAAATAAACCCATAAGTAAAAAACTCATAAAAATGGGCTGATAGGCCTTGTCAAAAAACTTAAAGTCCTTGGATTTTCGTGCAATAAAATGAAACTCAAGCCTTCTTCGATCCAAAAACGTAAGGAGAACGAGGAGGATAAGAAATGAAGCAGCAGCTGTTGTTAAACTTACACCTTCTAATGGAATTCTTGGAAAAAGCGCATAAAAGCTAACTGCCGCGACCACTCCAGACTCTTGAGCAATAGCTTGATAAGAAAAAACTGAACCCAGCTTTGAAGGGCTCACATATCGCTCTAGCATTTCATAGAGACCCCACCGCATAAGCTCTGAGAAGAGTCCTGCCATAAATATCCATACAAATACATAATTGATATTGCTTTCAATTTGTAAAATGACAACGCAGAGAAGAACCGCAAGCAATAGAAAAAAAGGAATAAAGGTTTTTACAAATCGATTTCGAAAATCCATCTTGCGGATGGCAAATGAGATAAAAAACCAGAGTGCAACTGGATACATCACTGCAAAAACTAATTCTTTTGCACTGTAATGGGCAAGAAAAACGGCCTGCGCCTTAATAAACTGAAGACTAACGAGGAATCCCGTCAAAAAGCTAATGCCAATAAGCGTTTTTGCAATAATACCCATCCTTAGATTTCAACACCCATATGGCATAGGTTCAAGAATTTAATCAATATGTCGTTACGACATTTCATACATTCAAGATTGAAGTTTACAACTCTCCTAGTGTGTCCTACATTAAAGGCATGCTCTTTGGTAACGAGTCCATATCACATTACAATCGTAGTAATATTGCTATTTGGATGTCCATGGCGTTTCAGGCTGGGATCCTGAACATGGGTGGCTTTATGGCTTGTCATCGCTTTGTTTCTCACGTGACAGGATTTGCGACTTTCTTTGGTTATGAAATCAACCAGACCGACAGCAAATACGCTGCTGGTATGCTCTTGGTCCCATTGTTCTTTTTATTTGGAGCTATGATCAGTGGAGAATTGGTCGATATTAGGCTCAAACTCCACAAAAAGCCCAAGTACTACATCTCATTTGGAATTATTTTTGTTCTTTCTTTAATTGTGTTCATCGGTGGGATATTAGGATTTTTTGGAACATTTGGAGAGCCTCTTCGGTATTCAAGGGACTACGCACTCCTAGCAACGTTATGTCTTATTTGCGGTATTCAAAACGGCACAATAACGACTGTATCTCGCTCT
The DNA here is from genome assembly GCA_023427925.1 of Pseudomonadota bacterium. Taxonomy (GTDB): domain Bacteria; phylum Bdellovibrionota; class Bdellovibrionia; order Bdellovibrionales; family JAEYZS01; genus JAEYZS01. The sequence continues at coordinate 6,390 of JAEYZS010000016.1, forward strand.
GTTGTGAGAACCACTCACCTCACCGGTGTGACAACAGATCTTGGTATCGGTCTAATGCGGCTCTTCTACAAGGATAAGCTAGGAGAAGAATACACCTTCGAAACCGAGAGAGAAAATCTTATGCGATTGGGAATTATTTCCTTTTTTATTCTCGGTTCAGTGATCGGAGGCTTTGCATTTAGTAATTTCGGATACTACGGGTTTGCATTTCCAGTGATCACATCAGGATCGCTTTTTTGGTTAATGTTCTACTTTCAAGTTCACAAACCAAAAAAAAATCTTACAGACTCCTCGACTTAAAATTGATTCCACCTAGGAAGATATGAAATATCCCCACATTCTACTTTAGTCTTCCGACCGCGTAATAATTCATGTATATCTAAGAGATGTCCAAAAAACCTTCAACAAGAGATCAAGCCATTTCCGCCATTAAAGAGCATGGTATCCTTTTGGTTTTTCCTATCAAAGACAAAGACACCTATAATTCTATTTGGAAAGTTCTCTATCCACGAAGCAAAATGAAGTGGGAGTGGAATGAGGATAGCGATGATAGAGTTGGAAAGCTTTGGCATTTGCGTGAGGAGCTTTCAAGATCCAAGGAAGTTGTCTACAGCAAATGGCTCACGGGCCGCGCGACCTTCTTTTCCCTAGATCTTTTTAAGGCTCTTTATCGACTTTCCAGGCAGTGGGAACCTTCCCATTGGACTCGTGAATCCGGTGAAATTCTAGAAGCTTTAAGGATGGACTCCCC
>JAEYZS010000078.1 GCA_023427925.1 Pseudomonadota bacterium
TTCGATTAGATAGTTTTTTGCATCGCCAAGATCGTCTTCAAAAAGAGTGACTTGTTCAAACGAAGACTGATTCATAAAGTGATAACCTTGCTCGTCTCTGTACAAAAAGTTTGCAGAAGTACCGACAACATCTGGAACTTCAAATTTTTCACCTGATTTAATTGTCTTTTCTAGGTTTTGCCCCGTGATCATATTTCTAAGTTTCGTTCTAGTGAATTGGTTTCCTTTTCCAGGTTTTACGTGTTGGAAATCCACAATGACGTAAGGTGCGCCATCGATTAATAATTTTACGCCTTTTTTAAAGTCACTCGTTTCGATCATTCAAGCCTCTCTTGGTGTCTTGGTTCTTGTTAAATTATTATTTTTATTGAAGTTTATCTTCGGGACTCTACTTTGTGGAGCAGATTCTTGAGCTTGTCAATTCTTTGATTCCTTTTTTCAGAGCTCTGAACCGAGTTTTTCTGATGAATGATATCCGGGACAAACTCTTCGTGTTCAGAGATGCGAGAGCGGATGAACTTTTTTCTTTTTTCAAGTTCTGGATGAGTTCCAATTAAATTCTCAGAAGATTCAATTGTTTCCATCGCTTTGTCAAAGTCGAGTCTAGCTATAAAAGCATCAGCAAGAGAAATCACACGCTCAAGCTGACGAAACTTCTGAGAAACAGGCGGAGGAGCGTCTGCTGATTTTTTAGGCTGATTTTTGATGGCAATATCGGCCTTGAGGGGCTTCATTTCAAAAACATCATCCTCGTACTCGTCGGCCGTGAGACTCTCGAGTTTTTTGATATGCATTTGAGCGTGCGCGTCATTAGGATTTAAGAAAAGCACCATCTTATAGGCCCTTAGGGCTTCCTTTGGCTTTCTGAGATGAATCGCGCACTCGCCTAAAAGTTTTTGAGCCAGAATATTTTCTGGCGAAAGATCCGTAGAAGCCAGAAGGTGTTCCATTGCTTTTTCGTAATCCTTTTTATCAATGAGCACTTTAGCAAGAGCCACGTGGCCACTGGCAAAGTGAGGATGCAGTTTTACTCCGGCCTCAAGGATCAAGAGGGCATCAGAGGTCATTCCCATTTTGCGGTAAGCTTCACCGAGAGGTGCAAAAACCTTGGATTTCGGATCTTTTTCATAAAGTTTTTGGTATCTCTCGATAAATTCAAGATTGATATTATCACTGCTCATCAATATGATTTTGGCATACATCGCTTCTGTATAGGAAGTAAAAAGTGGTCGGATGTGAAGAGTCTTACTTCAAGAGACTACAAGTCAAAGAGGGTGCAAAGAGTGATCATTGTCGGATTAGATCCAGGAAGCCTTTTCACAGGATACGGAGTTATCAGATACGAAGGGGGAAATCTTCAGTATTTGCATCACGGCGTGATTAAAAATACATCTTCCACGGATATGTCAAAACGTCTCCTAAAAATTGGCGCAGAGCTCTCAGATATCTTTCACAAGTTCAATCCTACTTGTGTTGTTGTTGAAAAAATATTCTTGGGGAAAAACGTCGATAGCGCGTTTAAGTTAGGGCACGTTCGAGGTGTTGCCTTTTATGAGGCACAAAAAATAAGTGCAAAAGTTGTCGAATACGCGGCTCGCGAAGTTAAAAAAGGAATCACAGGTTACGGATCTGCGGAAAAAGAGCAGGTTCGATTTTTGGTCGCCAACTACTTGAAAATTAAAGAAGACATTCAGATAGATGCGGCTGACGCTTTGGCATTGGCCGTTTACCACTCGCAGCGCGCCGATATTGATGCAAAATTATCTCGAAACATTATGCTGAATGAACTATAGATAATCTATAGGCGGGACAAAAATAATGATAGCTTATTTAAAAGGTACTGTAATTCATATGGATTTAGAAACGGCCATCCTTGATGTTCAAGGGGTGGGTTATGAAGTCTGGTGCTCAACAAACACGTTAGATCGCTTATCGATGGGTGCTCAGGCACAAATTTTTATTCACACCCACGTGCGTGAAGACGCTTTTACGCTCTACGGGTTTGCCACTCACAATGAAAAAGAAATGTTTCACTCATTGATCAAGGTTAACGGAGTGGGCCCAAAGCTTGCTATCAAGATTCTCTCAGGTACAACACTTGATCACTTTATGGAAATGATAGAGGACGAAGATGTTCAAGGTCTCTCTAAGATTCCAAAAGTGGGTAAGAAAACCGCAGAGCAGCTTGTACTTTCGCTAAAGGGTAAATTGAAGCTTGCAGAAGATTCCGACAAGAAAAAGCCGATCAAAGGAATCTCAAAAGAGATCGTATCAGCCCTCGTGAATCTTGGATTTAAAGAAACCGATGCTCAAAAAGTTGTCGAAGGGCTTCCAAAAGATACTAACTTTGAAGAGGGTGTTCGTAAGGGATTATCCTCATTGTCTGGAGGATTATAATGTCAGAAAGAGTTGTTTCACCTGAAACTTTAGATTTATCAGGAAATGATGCAAAGTTTGAGATCAGTCTTCGACCAAAATCATTGGGTGAGTTTCCTGGGCAAAAAAATGTCACAGACAAATTAAAGGTCTTTGTTGAGGCTGCAAAAAAACGCGGAGAACCCCTTGACCACACGGTATTCTACGGACCGCCGGGCTTAGGGAAAACGACTTTGGCTTATATTTTGGCAGAAACACTTGGAGTAGATATTAAAACTACCTCAGGTCCAGCGTTAGACAAAAAAGGGGATCTCGCAGCGATCTTAACTTCATTACAACCCAATTCCATTCTGTTTATCGATGAGATTCATAGACTCAACAGAAACGTTGAAGAGTATCTTTACTCTGCGATGGAAGACTTTTATATCGACATCGTGACGGGTGAGGGGCTTGGTGCGCGTTCAATGAAGTTTCAGCTTGCACCATTTACGCTTGTGGGTGCAACTACAAGAATTGGTTTATTAGACAATCCATTCCGCGACCGTTTTGGAA
>JAEYZS010000169.1 GCA_023427925.1 Pseudomonadota bacterium
GAGCTTTTTTGTTTGGGGACATCACATGTTTGTTTCTGGACAGTCTGAGTTTGCAGCAAAGATCTTCTCATTTTTAACGATGCTGGTGGGTGTACCGACTGCAATTAAAATGTTTAACTGGGTTTCTACAATGTATAGAGGTTCGGTGAGACTGGATACTCCTATGCTTTATGCTATTGGATTTCTATTCTTGTTCGCTATCGGTGGGGTAACTGGAATTATGCTTGCTACAATCAGCATCAACGTTCACTTACACGATACATACTTTGTTGTAGCTCACTTCCATTATGTGATGGTGGGTGGAACACTTATGGCGATCATGGGTGGAATTCTGTACTGGTTCCCAAAAATGTTCGGAAAAATGAACAACGAAACAACGGCAAGATTATCTTTTGTTGGGATTTTCTTGGGATTCAACATTACATTCTTCCCTCAGTTTATCTTGGGGATCCAAGGTATGCCACGCCGTTATCACGATTATATTCCTGAGTACGCATGGTTAAATAAACTTTCAACTTTTGGATCATGGTTCATCTTTGTAGGATTCCTATTTGGTCTTTGGACAGTTGTCCAAGGATTGAGAAAAGGTGCTAAAGCTCCAGACAATCCTTGGGGTGGTACTACACTTGAGTGGACGATTTCATCTCCTCCAATAACAACTAACTTTAAAGAAATTCCAACAATTACTGAGGGACCTTATGAGCATCGTTAAGACCGATAGTTTAGGAAACAAGTATCAAGAGCATTATCAAGATTCTCAGCACCAGTATGCTACAGGTAAACATGGTGTGTGGCTCTTTATGGTTACAGAGATGATGATGTTTGGTGGATTGTTTGTAGCATATGCCTTATTTAAGAACATTTATCCTGATGTATTCCACTCTGGACATAAATTTTTAGATTGGAAGCTTGGAGCATTAAACACTGTTGTTCTTTTATCGAGCTCACTAACCATGGCGTTAGCGATTCACTATGTTCAAAAAGGTAAAAATAAAATTGCCTTAGGTCATCTTGCTTTCACGTTCCTCTGTGGTGCAGCCTTCATGGTTATTAAGTATTTTGAATACATGCACAAAATAGAACTCGGACTCACACCTGGGAAATTCTTCCACTTTGCTGAGATGGGTGGGGAGCCAGTGAACCTTGCTCTTTACTTTGGTATTTATTATTGCATGACAGGTCTTCATGGTATTCACGTTTTAACGGGGATGTTCTTGATCGCTTGGTCTTTCTTAAAAGTTAAACGGGGAGACTTTTCTCCGACACAATATACGTTCCTAGAAGGCACGGGACTTTTCTGGCACGTAGTCGACTTAATTTGGATTTACTTATTCCCATTATTATATCTAGTAATTTGAGGAGAAAAAAATGGCAGCTCACGGACAACATCACATTACGCCCCTTAAAACTTTTTTAAAGGTTTATACGTCATTGATCGCTCTTACAATTTTCACGGTTTATACGGCAACTCAATGGAATTTGGGTTGGCTTAACACTCCTCTAGCAATGTTGATTGCAACTGTAAAGGTGGCCATTGTTGCTTTGTGGTTCATGCATTTGAAGTACGACACTAAGTTGAACAAGGTAACATTCTTATCAGCATTTTTCTTTTTGCTACTCTTCTTTGGCCTAACAGCTATGGATGTCTTCACAAGAGATAATTTCGATGATACGAGTATTTCTGAATTGAAAGCAAAAGTAGAAGCGGGAGCTGCGGCTCCAGCAACAACACCACAGGAAGTGAATACTCCAGAGGAACCGGGTCAAGGATCGTCCGGGCAATAAGGTCGTTGAATTTTTATATTGAGCTAACAAAGCCTAGAATTATTAAAATGGTACTCATGACAGGAGCCCTTGGTTACGCCATGGGCTTTCCTTTTGAGACTTCCTTTTCAGTTTTTCACTTTTTATTTTTTCTTATCGGACTGGGTACCATCAGCGCAGGCAGCTTAGCACTTAACTCCGCCCAAGAATGGGAACACGATGCTTTAATGGAAAGAACGGCATCAAGGCCTATTCCTCAAGGCCGGCTTGCTCCTCGGAGAGCTTTTGCATTTGCATCTTCAATGATATTTATTGGTCTTTTAATTTTATATTTTATCCAGCCGCTAACTAGTCTAATTGGTTTACTAACTGTAATTTTCTATAACCTTGTTTATACGCACATCTTAAAAAGACGATCTCCATTTGCAGCAGTACCTGGCGCCGTACCTGGAGCCGCACCCGTGTTGATGGGATACTCAGCTATTAACGTTAATATTTTTAGTCACGAAAGTATTTACCTCTTTTTGCTGATGTTCTTATGGCAAATGCCGCACTTTTGGGCTCTGGCTATCCGCTATATGAATGATTATGCAAAAGGTGGTTTTCCTGTCTTGCCAGTCGAATTGGGCAAGCAAAGAACGCTTTATCATATGGGACTTTATCTCATTCCATATATAGCTTTGGCAGTAGTATCTCCATGGTTCGTAGAGATAGGCTACGCGTATTACTTGCTTGTACTCCCATTGGCTGCAATATCTGTTTACGAATTTTATAAATTCCTCGAGTCAAAGGGTGAAAAAAATTGGGTACGATTTTTTGTTTGGATAAATTTGAGCATGCTGGGTTTTTTATTGGCTCCAGTTATTGACCGCTGGGCATTTTATCTATTCAAAGGAATCATGAGGCAATAATGTGGAATTGCATCACAACAAACATTTAAAATTTTTTTTAAAACTACTCTGCTTATTAACATTTATATTGATTTCGTTAGGAGGCGCCGTCAGGGCTATGAATGCGGGCTTAGCTTGTCCCGACTGGCCACTATGTTTTGGAAAAGTTATTCCAGACTTTCAAATTCAAGTTTATTACGAGTTTATTCACAGAGTTTTAGCGGGTATTGTTGCAATTTTAACTTTTGGACTTTGTATTTTCCTGTTTAAGATCAATGCTCCTCGAAATGTGAAACACACATCACTTTTTGGTATAGGAATTTTGTTGGCACAGATAGTACTTGGCGGTTTAACGGTTCTTAAGCTTCTTCACTTTAGTGTAGTTACTGCACATCTTATGTTTGGATTAGCTTTTTTATGTTCCTTACTATGGATGTATTTCCAACTCTTTGATGAATCCAATAAACTTAGTGATCCAACACCTAAATCTTTTCACGGAGTTTTAATGATAGTCATGAGTATGCTGATCATCCAAATTTTCATTGGAGGGCTGGTTTCTACGAACTATGCCGGGCTTGTTTGTGAAGGATTCCCTCTTTGTAACGGAGAGTTGATTCCATCACTTTCAGGGCTAGTGGGCCTACAGGTTAAGCACCGTCTTTGGGGTTATGTCACTGCTCTGGCTATTTTCTCCTTCGTGAATGTAATCTGGAAAAACAAAAATCAAAAGTGGATGAGCCCACAAATACCTAAATACGGCTTGTGGCTTGGAATAATGATCATTGTTCAAATCGGCGTTGGTGCAATGAATGTTTTATTTAAGATCCCACCGATCATTACGATCATTCATCTTGCGATTGCTGCGGCCTTATTGGGAATTATGCTCAAAATACTTTATAAAGGATTAAAGAATTAGCTCTCACCGGACTATTGAAGTGTTAGCTTCCGCCGCGCACGACTTGCGAAGATTCTTCTTACAGCTCCATCTTCATCTTCATCAAAGATATCGCCAACGATTTCTTCGATGATATCCTCGAGAGTTACGATTCCTACTCTTTCCGCAGTGGATGAAACTACAATAAACATGTGATTGCGTTTTTCCTGCATCATCCTTAAGACTCTAAGAGCGGCATCATTAAAGTGTACGTTGACGGCGGGACGAACGATGCCCTGCCAGTTTTGCTCGCCTGACTCTTTAAGTGCTACGAATTCTTTTGTATGGAGAATACCAAGAACATATCCATTGTCGACAACGGGAAGTCGAGTGTGGCCGGAATTAAGAACGACCTGGAGTACTGTCTGAGTGTCATCGGTTTGATTAATGAAGTTCACCTTATCCCAGGTGATCATGACATCTTTAATTTGCTTTTTTTCGATCTCGACCATGTTGATGATAAACTTTTGATGAGCAGGCGAGAAAGAGTCAATTTCGATCGAGGTATTTTGACTTGTTTCTGGAGTTTGCGATTTATGGAAGAACATTTTAAGTATTTTCTTAGTCGACCACTCAAGCCCTGTAACTACAGGTGATAGGATTCTATCAAAAATAAATAAAGTTTCAGCGCCTCTAAGTACAATTTTCGTGGGATTTCTAAGCGCAAGAGTTTTTGGAACGAGCTCGCCGACCACGACGTTAAGATAAGTAATAGGAAGAACAACTAAGATGACGGAAAGCACTTCGGCGACAGTTTCTCGGAGTCCAAGCTCGAGCATAAAGAATGGTACTATTGTACCGGTAGCTCCGACACCACCAATGGCAGCAGCAATGGCACCAACGAGCGTAATTCCAACTTGAATAATGGAGAGGGTCCGCTCGGGATTCTCTCGCAGAGACAACAACCGCTTTGCGGATTTATGCCCTTCTCGTGAGAGTTTACGAAGCGCAGACTTTGGAACTGAGACAAAGGCCATTTCGTAGGCAGCAAAGAGTGCATTTAAGACCAAACAAACGGCGACTATAATTAATTCTTCTATCATATAAGATCTTCTATTTTCTCAAACGCAACCGATTTAGGTCAATGAGTTCTTCGATGGCATTATCTCCAAGTGAGTAAGGTGTTATTAATTGAGAGATGACAAAGGGCAAAGTCAAATCGCGTCGGATCTGCGGAGTCTAGTTTTTTTAGGAACTCAGTAATTTCAATTGCTGTTTGCAAATCAGCCGTATTTCTTAGCGTTATTTGAAGCGATTTGGCCTGTTTAAATACGTGTGTGTCCAGAGGAACGATCAGTTTGTCTTTAGATAGAGACTTCCAAAGCCCTAGATCTGGTTCGGTATCTCTTGCCATCCATTTCAAAAACAAATTCATTCTCTTTGATGCACTACCTAGCTTTGGATCCGGTATAAAAAAATGAAATGAGTTTTTTGGTTTCTTGTTTTTAGGTATTAAGCTATAGAGTTTCTCTCTTGATGAGATGAGTAAGTCTCTAACATTGTCAAATTTTTCGGGACTTACGAAACGCTCGAGTGTTCCATATCGGGTATAAACTTGTTTTAGGATCAAAAGCATTATGAGCATATCATGGGAATCATTAAAACGGTGTTTCCAATTTCTCAGATGATGTTTGAGATCTGTTTCGGATGTTTCGACAAGCCAATCCACCGGACGATCTCCCATGGGATCAAGAACCGCGTGAATGCTTTTTTTAACTTGAGCGATCCTGCCATAGGCTAAAATCGAACAGAGAAAAGCTGCAAACTCTTTTTGAATAGGATCTTGAAATCTGAGTGCGGGTTCAAGAGCGTCGGCCATGACCTCATTATTGAGCATGAATTCTTCATGAGCCTTTTCTAAAAAGGTTCTTAGTTTTTGGAGTTTCTTGGGTGTCATTTGCTAAAAAGTGCTCGACATGAATTTACACCGAGATGAGTAACTACAGTGTCACTAAATTTTTGCGATGAGGTTTTAGTATCAATGTTTGGTACTGAATTACGGAAGCGTTGATAGTAAGCCTTTAATCTTGAGCTAATCCCGCTAAAGCCACCTTTTTCTTTGAAGATTGCATATGACCACGTAAGAGCGCCGCTTGCTCCCAATGTAATAAGGCCTGCTTTACCTGTAAAATAAAGTGGATTATTTCCCGTATTTGAACCTACAGACATGGCAACAGCACTTCCTACTGACACCAATGATGCAATCGTAAAATGCCAATTGTATCTATTTCTGACAGCTCGTTCTTGATCAACATTTTGCTTCTCTTCTAAAACAATTTCTTTGAATTTTTCATCGGTAACAACTGTCTTGGAGATTCTTCTTGAAAGGTCTTGAATATCTCTTTTGATAGCTTCTTCAAGGGGGATTCTTCGTAGACTGTCAGTGATAAAAATATCCCAAACACCCTGTGAGGCTGTTGACGCCAATGACGTGATGAAGATCGCCTTAATCGCAAGCCACGGAGCTTCAGTCGGTAAACCAAATGCTGGGAGCAGAAGGCCTGCGGCAGTCAAAAATGCAGCCTCAACCGCGAACCATTTATACCACATGGCTGCAGTGGGCGATCCTTTCTTGATTGTATAGTAAACGTTTTGAACGATTACGCTGGCAGCTGCACCGCCTGCGATAATTCCCACACCCTCAGGAGTGTTCCACACCGTACTTTGTAGCGGAATTAAAATGGGAGATAAAAGTGCGTAAGTTTCAACAGATCCGATGCGAGTATATCGTCTTGTATTTTGTGGAGTAACAGTGTTGCTGACAAGCCAACGAGTAAATTTTTGTAAAAGTAAACCAACACTACCAGACATGCTTCCCATTACAAAACCCATGCTTAAAGCCGCAGGAATCGGAATGTTTAACCCATAATGAAAACTTGCATACGACAATCCGCCTGCTCCAAACATTCTTACAAAAGAAAAGCTAACTTCGTTCTTCGTCGTTTCATTAAATAAATTTTTTGAGCCTTCAACAAAACCTTTTAAAAGTTCTTTGTATTCTTGAGCTAATGAATCTGGAATTCTTTCTTCTACAAAATTTGTAGCTTTGATATCTTTTAAGATGTCATACAATTCTAAAGCAGTAGGGTTTATTGCTTTTTCGGATTCAGGAGCCAAATATCTAAAATCGAATTTAATATTAGGATCGAGTTCGGCCGCTTTTCTAATTTGAGGTTCGAGTTTTTCAATGATGTCAACGATCACGTTGGCGCTTTCAGCCGGGACAGTGCCGCGAATGATTTCCATAGAAACTTTTCGGCCTTGGTGTATTCCCGAAGTTTGAATTGTTTGAACGGATCCTGGTTCGAGTCCCATTCTTTTCAAGGTCTCAGCGTTGATTACACTAAAATTAAAGTCCCTAGTCTCGGGTGGCTGAGCTCTTCCGTCAGGGGAGTTTTGCGCAAATAAATTTAGAGGTAGGGCAAGTGCAAAAACCAAAAGCAAGGCTGTGCCTTGCTTAGAAAGTTCTTTTAATTTTTTGCACAAATGGATTGTGCTTATCTTGTTACCCATGTAGCCCTTATCATTTCCATAAACTCTGGAAATAAGGGGACATTATAGTAGAAGTAACTACACCACGGCTGTGAATTCTGCTTGTTTTGAAATTTTTACGTGACTGTCAATTAGAGATTCTTTTGGGAACCGGTTTAATTTGTTTTAATTGCTAGTAGTTTCGTTTTGATAATTAGTTTTTTGTTCTAATATAAAAAAAACTTATACAAAGGCTTTTTTTTGCAAGGACTTCAGTGTAATCCAAAATGGGTTTATAAAGTCTGCAAAGTACCACTTTGCAGACTTACTGCTATAAAAATTAAAATTGAAAAAGAATTCGAGCTAGTATCGTGTAGTGGTTGTCCACTAATTCTATTTTTGAGCCACCATAATCAACCTCGGATCCAAACATTTTGTAGTAGCGTGCTTGTAACCCAATGATAAGGCTTCTTTTGGTGAAGACATCAGCTCCTGCGCCAATAAATAATCCAAACGCAGTATCTTCTTGAGATGGATTTCCGCTGTGGGCTTCAATTTCGTTTGTTACAAATGCTACTCCACCAGTAAATCCGTAATAAAACGGCTCGTAACTGTTAAAGTAATATTGGACACCGAGGTTAATATCCTGATGATTAACTTTATCATGGGAGCTTTGGATGTAAGACAACTCAAAGCTGAGCTCATCTTCGATGCTGTAGCCTAAAACACCACCAACACCAATACTGTTACGAGAAGAGCTATTGGCCGAATCACCAGCATACCCGCTCAGGGCTATGTTACCGACCACTGCCCCTACTTTAAATGTATCGGTTTTGGGACCTTCAGCGAAAACACTCATCGAAAAAACAGATAATACAAAAACTATTAACAAATACTTCATATTTCCTCCGTATAACTAAGATTAAGTCTGCTCCACGATGAAGTCATGTGCATTATTGTTAATGCCTAGGTGAGTCTTGCGCCGAGTTTTTGGATAAAAAAAACCCTAAGTGTTATGCACTTAGGGCTCTTGATAATCAGACTGAAACTTAAGTTTAGTTGCTGAAGTTTCTGTTTGAATTTGGAAGTTCAGGAGTTGGTTCAAAGCTTGGATTTGCATTTGCACTTTGAGTGTCCTGAGCTTTATTTTCTTGAGCTTTCGCAACACGATTCTCAAGATTAGACTTCATGTCATCGAAAGATCTTGGTCCCTTCTCAAGGAAATCTTTAACGATTTCTTTTACAGGAGTTTCTTTCTCTTCTGGAGTGAAAACATCAAGTTTAGCTAGGTAGCTAGACATGCTTCCGTTTCCATGTTGAATGATGTCTCTTAATACGTAAAGCGGAGCATAATCTCCAGCTTTCTTCTCAGCTTCAAAAATGATTTGTGAAAGAGTAGATGCTGTGATGTCCCTTTTAGTCTTGTTATCAATCACAGTTACTTCTTCGCTAGCACGAATCATTTTAGCGATATCATCTAAAGTCACGTAGCAGCTTTGCTGTGTATCATACAACTTTCTGTTCTGATAACGTTTGATGATCTTTGGTGTCGTAGTAGTGTTTGCTGATCTTTCTGTCATTTGGGCTTGTGTTTCCAAGTCGCCTCCCCTTGTTGGGTTAGTTCATCTAATTGTTTTTGCTACTTTGATTAGCATTGCCACAGCGTCTTAACTCATCCATCTCTTACAAAATGGAACGCTGAAGCGTTAATTTACGCGGAGAATAGGACTGGCCGTCGCTACTTGTCAAGCAATCAAGGCCTGAATATATTTACCGCAATAACGCGTAGCAATTTGAGAAATTTGAATCAATTTTGTTTTATGAACAAAAGTTATTCAAGTTTTGAACAAAACCATCCGAAAGTCTAGAGGTATGGGTGGTGCTGACTTATCTTCGGATAACAAAAAAATCAAGGAAATTCAACAATTTAACACATTCGATGTGTTGTCTATATTCCTCTGTTTTTTGTTAATTGTAGGTATAGGAACCGTCCTATTTTACGGGCATATTAACGGTAAAAAGCGAGTAATTGCAAAAAATCAGGTGGAAAATCTTGCTCACGAACTCATTATGAAACCAGTAATTTCTTCTATGGAGCAGTCGGGTAGAATGCCTGCTTCAGCCGAAAATGTAGACCTAGATCCGTGGGGAGCTGCTTTTAAATATAGCGTAATTAAAAACTCCTACGGTCAGCCCATCTACGTCGTTGTTTTATCGGGAGGGCCAAACAACAGTTTCGAGACGGAAATAGCAGAAAGCGTATCTTTTACCCAATCCAATATCGAAAATGTGAAATTTAAAGGCGACGATATTGGTTACATAAAATCTTTTAGATAAAAAATTAAGCAACAAGATGAAAGTCTACGTCTGGTTCGAGTGTCCTGGACTCCGTTTGTCTCAAGAGTGAGCAGTTTGCCTCCGAAAAGTTTATATAAGGGGCAAATTGTGAAAATAAAATCAAACTACACAAAATTTAAGCTGAATGTCGCAGTCGGTTTACTTGTCATTTCGATGACTTCTGCGTGTTCAGTTTTGGAAAAGGGTGAGCAAAAGACAAACGCAGTTGGGGAAAATTCTGTATTCACTGTGGATAGAGCGCCCGCCTTTGTAAATACCAAAGAAATGGAAACTAAAAAGGATGCTCCTCTCGTAGATAAGCTTTCGATGGAAACACAAGCTGACTATCATTTTGCTCTTGCCGAAACGTATAGTTTCGAAGGCCTTTCTCAAAAGGCAATCGAGGAGTTTAAAACCACTTTGATTTATGATCCGAATTCAAAAGTCGTTAAGCTGAGACTTGCAATTGAATATGTGAAGTTAGGATTGGTTTCTGAAGCCGTTAAAAGTGCTGAGGATGTTATCAAGTTAGACCCAAAGAGCGTCGAAGCGAGATTACTACTTGGTGGTCTTTACTCCACGCTTAAACTTTTTGATAAGTCCATCAACCAATACAATGAAGTTATAAAGATCGATCCAAGTAGTGCCAACGAGGCGAACCTCTATCTCGGAGCGATTTACGCAGAGAAGAATGACCTTAATAAAGCATTAACATACTTCCAAAAAGTCGCTGCAGCGAAAGATACAAAGTTCAAACATTTAGCCCATTATTACATTGGGCGCATCCATGTTTTCAACAATAAGGGGAAATTGGCTGAAGAAGCTTTCAAAAAGAGTATTGGTGCAAAACCAGATTTCACAGATTCAGTGTTAGCTCTAGGCGCACTTTACGAAGATCAAAACAAGTCTGACCAAGCGACTAAACTTTATTCATCCTACCAAGAGCAGTATGGACCAGATGTAAGTGTGGCAAAGTCACTTTCGCAGATCTATTTAGAAAACGAAAATTACGCAAAAGCTTACAACCAATATGAAATTATCCAAGCAGCTGAGCCTGAGAATTTGAATATCAAAATCAGGTTAGCGCTTTTAGATATCGAAAAGAAAGACTACACCATTGCTATTCGAAGATTAAAAGAAATTCTTGCACAGGCTCCGGACTCTGATAAGGTTCGCTTCTATCTTGCGGCAGTATTTGAAGAGTTAAATCAAGATAAAGATGCAATAGAACAATTCGAAAAAATCCCAGCGGGGAGCCAATTCTACGGTGAATCCGTAGTTCATACAGTTTACCTTCATAGACAAATGGGCGACAAAAAGCGTGCATTGTCTGTTGTGGTAAAAGCGATAGAAAATAAAAAAGATCAGCCTCAGTTCTATGCTCTTCATGCCTCTTTGTTAGATGAGCAAAAAAAGTTTAATGAAGCTGAAAAAGTTCTCTCAAAGGCGACAGAGTTGTTTCCAGATAACGAGCAATTGATATTCTTCTTGGGGTCGACTCAAGACAAGTTAGGCAAAAAACAATCGACGGTTGAGAGTATGAAGAAAGTATTAAAGCTCAACCAGGATCATGTTCAGGCGTTAAATTATCTTGCTTATACTTACGCAGAGCTGGGAGTGGAGCTGACTGAAGCCGAGCATTTGGCCCGGAAGGCATTGAAAATGAAACCAAATGATGCTTATATTAAAGATACATTGGGTTGGGTCTTGTATAAACAAGGTCGCTTAAAAGAAGCAGTGCTAACATTAGAGACAGCGCATCAGCTTAATCCGGAAGAGAGCATAATAGCTGAACATCTTGGTGATGCTTATTACCAATATCAGTTATTTACAAAAGCAAAAGATATGTATGAACGAGCAGCTAGGGTGGAAAAAAATGAAGACAACATCAAGAAACTTGAAAGCAAGATCGACCAACTTCAAAAAATGCTTACAGATAATTACAAGCGGGTTCCTGCTTCTTTCTAGTTTCTACTTAGCTTCTTGTTCAACGACTTCTGTGCGCCAGGATCAAGCAGAACGCGGGGAGTGGGAAGCGCGCGTTTTGATCCGCGACAAACGACAATCAAAAAGATTTATAGTTAATGCCGATTTTATGGCTTCAAAGCCGGATCAGTTAAGAATGGACATCACCACTCCTTTGGGGATTCATGTCGCATCACTTGCATTGGATAAAGGCAAAATGTCCTATATTGTTCCTCAGCAAAAAGCTCACTATGAGGGACGGCCTACGGCTCAAGCCTTTGCAAAAACTCTTAATTTTGCAATTGATCCAAAACTGATTTTGAACGTCTTATTTGATCAGCCAGTTCAACAAAAAGGTTGGAATTGTAAGACTGAAGAGACGTTTGTGTCAGAATGCGCATACGGCGGAATGTAAATCACATGGGCAAATCGCAAAGCACAAGAAAAATATGTGACGATTAGCCACCCACACTATCAGGTTGAGCTTCGTTTTAATAAATTCAAAGTTCCTAGCTCAATTAAAGAAAGCGCATTTGTCATCAAAAAGCCTGACGGTTTTAACACTGTTCGATGAGATAAATTCGATTGAAATTTTTCCATAAGACAAAGGTCTAGTTTAGCTCTAATCCACACGATGAATGGAGATTATAAGGCATAATATCCTTAGAGGCACTTTTCAGTTGCAACGACTGAAAATCAAGGAGGGTAAGATGACCGATTTCAAAAATCTCATTCAACAACTTCAAGTAAAGGAAAATCTGAAAGCTCTGAGCTGGTCAGGTTCTTTTGTTGAGTATCTTGATTTGGTCAAAAAGAACCCCCAAATCACACGTAATGCGTATCAAAGAATCTATGACATGATTATGGAATTTGGAACCGAGGAATATGTCGACGTAAAAAAGAAGATCACAAGATACAAATTTTTTGACGACGAAAAAAATAATGGTTCAGACGCTGTCTTTGGAATGGACGTTTCGCTTATGAAATTAGTCAGTGCATTTCGGTCAGCGGCGATGGGCTATGGAACAGAAAAGAGAGTTATACTTCTTCACGGACCGGTCGGATCTGCAAAGTCGACAATTGCAAGACTACTAAAGAAGGGTTTGGAACACTACTCCAAAACCGATAGCGGAGCCTTTTACACTTTTGAATGGATTGATGACCCCAAAGACCCGCACGGACTTTTGGGAGAAGGAGTTGAATCTATGAAAACTCCAATGCATGAAGAGCCACTGCTCTTGATCCCTGAGACCATGAGAGATCAATTCTTGGATCAACTGAACCGTGGATTAGACGGAGATTTTAGAATTCAACTCAAAGGAGATTTGTGCCCTGCTAGCCGATTTATCTTTAAAAAGTTAATGGATAAATATAACGGTGACCTAAATCGTGTACTGAGTTTCGTTCGTGTTAAGAGACTTATTCTCTCTGAAGCTGATAGAATTGGTATTGGTACATTCCAGCCAAAAGATGAAAAAACCCAAGACTCTACCGAATTAACAGGTGACATTAACTACCGTAAAATAGCTGAATACGGATCGGATTCAGATCCGAGAGCATTTAACTTTGATGGTGAATTTAATATCGCAAACCGCGGGATCATTGAGTTTGTTGAGGTATTAAAGCTCGATGTTGCATTCTTGTACGATTTATTAGGTGCTTCTCAAGAACATCGTATTAAACCAAAGAAGTTTGCGCAAACTCATATCGATGAAGTGATTTTAGGTCACACCAACGAACCCGAGTATCGAAAACTTCAAAACAATGAGTTTATGGAAGCTTTGCGAGATAGAACGGTCAAGATAGATATTCCATATATCACAAAGTTAAAAGACGAAGTTCGCATCTATGAGAAAGATTTTAATTCTCAAAAGATACGTGGAGTGCATATTGCTCCTCACACTATTCAGATGGCGGCAATGTGGGCAATCATGACAAGACTTGAAGCTCCTAAAAAAGCCAATCTCACAAAGATTCAAAAATTGAAACTTTATGACGGAAAAGCATTGGCGGGATATACGGAAGATAACGTGAAAGAGTTAAGGAAAGAAGCTATCAGAGAAGGTCTTGATGGGATTTCTCCTCGTTATATCCAAGATAAACTTTCAAATGCATTTGTAAGCAATAAACACGGGGAAGTCGGTTGCGTAAATCCATTTATGGTGATGAATGAATTGGAAAGTGGATTAAAGCATCACTCACTCATTTCAAGCGAAGAGAAAAAAGCTCAATACCGAGAGCAACTCCAAGTTGTAAAACAAGAGTACGAAGATCTTGTGAAGTCTGAAGTCCAAAGAGCGGTGAGTGCTGATGAAGGTGCGATGTCGAGACTTTGCGGTAACTATATCGACAATATCAAGGCATATACTCAAAGAGAAAGGGTTAGAAATCCATTTACTGGAAGAGATGAAGAGCCAGATGAGAGATTAATGCGTTCAATCGAAGAAAAGATTGAAATTCCAGAATCTCGAAAAGATGATTTCAGACGTGAGATCATGAACTATATCGGCGCCCTAGCTCTGGAAAATAAAAAATTCGACTACAGAACTAACGAAAGACTGCATAAGGCTTTGGAGCTGAAACTCTTTGAAGATCAAAAAGACAGCATAAAGTTAACGACAATCGTTTCTAATGTAGTTGATAAAACAACTCAGGAAAAAATTGATGTGGTCAAGACAAGACTCATTAAAGATTACGGTTACTGTGAAATCTGTGCATCCAACGTATTGAACTATGTGGCTAGCATTTATGCTAGAGGAGATGCAAAGAATTCGTAATCTCACTGCAACAGTAAGGTTCAACCTATTGGAGCAAATGGAGTTAGTAGATGTCGGTCAAACAAGATCAGAGAAGATTTAGAGAGATCGTCAAGGGTAAGATAAAAGACAACTTTAAAAAGTATATTACCCATGAGGAGATGATCGGAAAGAGAGAGCAGGAGTTTGTGAAAATTCCTGTTCCTCGAATCAATATCCCAACATTCAAATATGGTCCAAAACAACAAGGTGGGGTTGGACAAGGACAAGGTAAGCCAGGTGATCCTGTTCAGGGTGATCCTCAAAACGGTGAACCAGGTCAGGGTCAAGCCGGTGAAGGCGAAGGGCAACATCTTCTTGAAGTCGAAGTCAGCTACGATGAGCTTGCAGATATTTTGGGTGGGCAACTTGAATTGCCGCGTATCGAGCCTAAGGGTCATAAAAGCATTGAGAGCATGAAGACCAAGTATACGGGGCTTAGACCTGTTGGTCCGGAATCTTTACGAAACTTTAAGGCCTCGTTTAAAGAGGCGCTTAAAAGAGAGATTATCTCCAAGACCTACAATCCAGATAAGCCAATCATTGTGCCAATAAAAAAGGATATGAGGTATCGTTCGTTTAAGACTGTACCTCAGCCGTCAGCTAATGCAGTTGTGTTTTATATCATGGACGTTTCAGGATCGATGGGCGAAGAGCAAAAAGAAATTGTTCGATTAGAAAGTTTCTGGCTCCATACATGGATTCGAAAACACTATAAAGGTCTACAAACTCGATTTATTATTCACGATGCCTCTGCTCAAGAAGTGGACGAAGAAACTTTCTTTAGAACTAGTGAGTCCGGCGGAACATTGATTAGCTCTGCTTACAATCTTGTTAAGAAAACTATCGACGAAGAATATCCTCTTGATCAGTGGAATATTTATGTCTTTCACTTTAGCGATGGTGACAACTGGAGCTCCGAAGATACACGCTATTGCATTAAGCTTTTAAGAGAAGATTTGCTTACAAAGGTAAATCTTTTTGGATATGGCCAGGTGGAAAGTCGCTACGGAAGTGGTCAGTTTATGAAAGATCTCGAAAAATCTATGGGAGACGAACAAAATTTTGTAATGAGCAGAATTGCCAACCGAGATCAGATCGTAGACTCGATAAAAACCTTTTTACAAAAAGGTAATTAGAATGAATCAAAGGAAAGTAAAATGAAAAAACTTCCTCCAGAATTGGTTGCAGAACAAATAAGAGTAGAAAAGATGGCCCGTGGTTATGGGCTTGATTTCTTTCAAACCATTTTTGAAATGGTCACTTATGATCAAATGAGTGAGTTTGCAGCTCAAGGCGGATTTCCTGTGAGATACCCTCATTGGAGATTTGGAATGGAGTACGAAAAACTTTCTAAGAGTTACGAGTACGGCCTTTCAAAAATTTATGAAATGGTGATCAACACGGATCCTTGTTACGCCTATCTCATGGAAGGGAATATGTTTGTGGATCAAAAGCTAGTCATGGCCCATGTTTATGGTCACTGTGATTTCTTTAAAAACA
The DNA here is from genome assembly GCA_023427925.1 of Pseudomonadota bacterium. Classification (GTDB taxonomy): domain Bacteria; phylum Bdellovibrionota; class Bdellovibrionia; order Bdellovibrionales; family JAEYZS01; genus JAEYZS01. The sequence goes on from JAEYZS010000169.1 coordinate 15,660, forward strand.
ATCAATGGTTCTCAAGAACAGATCGAAAAATGATGGATACGATGGCAAATCACTCTACTCGTATCAGACGATATATGGACCGTCTTGGTTATGATGTAGTCGAAGATTTTATTGATAAGTGTCTTTCCATTGAAAATTTAATTGATAGACATTCGCCGTACTTTTCTTCAAGTCCAAGTATTCAAAATTCAAGCCGCAATCAAGATCCTGTTAAGCCCGAAGTTGTTCC